>NZ_JAFMPL010000048.1:0-52440 GCF_019038455.1 Nocardia noduli | reverse complement strand
CACCCTGCGCCCTCGGCTGAACCCGCGCGCGGCGTGATCGGCCGCGAGACCTATCGGTCCAGCGAGGTGGGGCGGTGGTAGCGGCCCTGGTAGTACAGCAGCGGGGCCGCGGCGGGCGTCTCGTCGGTGTTGTCGTGCACGCGGGTGACCAGACCGACGACGAAAGTGTGGTCACCGATGGGGATTCGGTGGTGGACGGTGGCGCGGACCCAGATGGGGGTGCCGTGCAGGACCGGCTCGCCGGTGTCGAGGGGCGTCCACAGGGAGCGGTCGGAGAAACGCTCGTCGGCGGTGCGGGAGAAACGCTGGGCGATGTGGTGCTGGTGTTCGCCGAGGAAATGGATGACCACCGAATCCGCGCCGAGCATGGCGTCCAGGCTGGACGAGGTGTGGGCGATATTGAAGGAGACGAGCGGGGGCTCCAGCGAGAGCGAGGCGAACGAGGTCGCGGTGAAACCGATCGGGCCGCGCTCCGAATTCAGGGTGACCACCGTGACGCCCGCCGGGTAGTGGCGCATCGAGGCCCGATACTGCTCGGCGGTGATGCCGCTCAGATCGTCGGGTATATGGATTCCGGCGCCCGGCGGTGGTACTTCGGTCACATGTCGAAGTTACGCCCGCGCGATCGATCGCGGACGTCCGCGCGGGCTTCCGCGACTGTTCGATATGTCACGGGAGGGCCCGACGAGCACGCGCGGGATCAGTCGACGTCGATCGGCAGGCCCGCGGTGATCCGCACCAGCTCACGGAACGATGTGCGGAACAACGTGTTCGGATGACCGCCCGCGGCCCACACTTCCCGGTGACCGGACAGCGCGTTGTCGACCCAGGTGGGCAGGTTGGTGGGATGACCGACCGGGGCGACGCCGCCGATCGGCTGTCCGGTGACTTCGCGCACCATCTCGGCGGGCGCCCTGGTCAGCGTGCCCTCCAGACGCTGTCCGGTGTGCTGGAGGTCGACCTGGTGCGCACCGGATACCAGGAGCAACACCGGATCGTCGTCCAGCAGGAAGACCAGGGATTTCGTGATCGCGCCCACATCGACACCGAGCGAGCGCGCCGCCTCGGCGGCCGTGGCCGCCGGTTCGGGTCTGCTGACGATGACGCCGTGATGTCCGCGCGCGATCAGCGTGTCCGAGACCCGGCATGCGACCGGGGGTAACGACGACCTGCGCATGGCACCAGGGTAAAGCGATTGCGGAGGGTACGCCGGGCGAAGTGGCCAGGTCGGTGTCGGTTCAGTACTCGGGATAGCCTTCCTCCGGCCCCAGCATGCGTTCGATCCGGTCCCTGGTGACCTTCGTCAGTTCGGTGACCGTGTGTGCGCCGAGGTGTTCGTGGCCGACCGCGGCGAGCGCGCGATCCAGATCGGCCTGCGAAAGCTGGAGTAGCTCGAGATCGGCCGCGTTCAGTAGTGCGTCGTGATCGGCGAAGGGGCGCGTTTCCACGATCCGGGTCGCCCAGGTGACATTGCCGCAGCAGGTGTACATGGCGTGCACGGCGCGTGTGCGCGGCAGGGAATTGAAGCGGTCCAAGCCGATTCCTCGGTGCATCAGCATTGTGATCTCCGAACCGAATTGAGAGGTTTGCCGACTCGTTCATGATGCGGGGCGAAGCTACGGGGGAACCACCGGTGCACATCGATTTAGCACAGCATTTACCGGGCGTGACCGCTCCCGCCTGGGAAACCGGAACGCGGTGGTCGGCGGGGCTGTCGATGACGATATCCGGGGATCAGCGGACGCGGGCGCCCGCGTTCTCGATACGCTGTACAAATGACTGATTGGCAGGCGTTCAGCGTCGAAACCAAGGACCACGTCGCGCAGGTGACCCTGATCGGTCCCGGCAAGGGCAATGCGATGGGCCCCGACTTCTGGCGCGAGCTGCCCTTGGTCTTCGGCGAACTCGACGCCGATCCCGAGGTGCGCGCCATCGTGCTGACCGGTTCGGGCAGGCATTTCTCCTACGGACTGGATCTGCCCGCGATGGCGGGGACCTTCGGCGCGTTGCTCGCCGATCGCGCCTTCGCCGCGCCGCGCACGGAATTCCTGGTCGAACTGCGCAAGATGCAGGGCGCCGTCACGGCGGTGGCCGATTGCCGCAAGCCGGTGATCGCCGCGGTGTCCGGCTGGTGCATCGGTGGCGGGCTCGATCTGATCGCGGCGGCCGATATCCGGTTGGCGAGCGCGGAGGCAAAGTTCAGTCTGCGTGAGGCGAAGGTGGCGATCGTCGCCGATATCGGGTCGCTGCACCGGCTGCCCGGCATCATCGGTGAGGGGCATCTGCGCGAACTGACCTACACCGGCAGGGATATCGACGCCGCGCGCGCCGAGAAGATCGGCCTGGTCAACGACGTGTACGCAGATCAGGACGCCGTGCTCGACGCCGCGCACGCGCTGGCCCGCGATATCGCGGCCAATCCGCCGCTGGTGGTGCAGGGCGCGAAGGATGTCCTGGAACAGCGCACCAAGGATGCGGTGGCGGCCGGGTTGCGCTATGTCTCGGCGTGGAATTCGGCCTTCCTGCCCTCGGAGGATCTGACCGAGGCGATTCAGGCGGTCTTCGAGAAGCGCGATCCGCAGTTCAAGGGTCGTTAAACCAACCTGAGGTTTGCTTTTTCCGTTCGCACGCCTACATACTTGCGTCAAGCAACTAATTGTTTGACGCAAGTAAAGGTGGCCGCGTGGATGTGGACGACGAGGCGATCGACACGATCGCGGTTCAGCTCACCCGGTTACAGCGCGTAAGGGAACGCACCGCGGCCCAGATCCGCACCAAGGACGGAGTCGATCCGGCCGCGTTCGCCGTGCTGTTCCGATTGCTCCAGGACGGACCGATGCGCTCCGGCGCGCTGGCCGACGCGGTGTACAGCGACGCCTCGACGGTGAGCCGCCAGGTGGCCCATCTCGTCGAACGGGAACTGGTGCGGCGCATGGCCGATCCGACCGACGGCCGCGCCTCGGTGCTCGTGGTGACCGAACACGGTCGCTCGGTCTGCGAGCGGATCCGCCGCCGTCGCCACGAGAACCTCACCCGGGTGACGGAGTCCTGGACTCCCGCCGACCGGGCCACCTTCGCCGAACTGCTGCGTCAGTTCGTCGATGATTTCGATCGCGCGCGGCCCGGAATGGTTGCCGCTCTCCGCGAATCCCACGCCACCATCACAGGGACGGAGAACAGTTCGTGACCGCACCGGCAGTGACGGAATCCCCCGCGGGTTTCACGCACAAGCAGATCCTGACCATCCTCAGCGGCCTCATGCTCGGCATGCTGCTCGCCGCGCTGGATCAGACCATCGTCTCGACCGCGATCCGCACCATCGCCGACGATCTGCACGGGTATTCGATGCAGGCGTGGGCGACCACGGCCTACCTGATCACCGCCACGTTGGCGACACCGCTCTACGGCAAACTCTCCGACATGTACGGCCGCAAGCCGTTCTTCATGATCGGTATCGCGATCTTCGTCTTCGGTTCGCTGCTGTGCACGCTGGCGCAGACGATGTACCAGCTGGCCATCTTCCGCGCCGTGCAGGGTCTCGGCGCGGGCGGCTTGATGTCGCTGGCGCTCGCCATCCTCGGCGATATCGTCAGCCCGCGTGAACGCGCCAGGTACCAGGGCTATTTCCTGGCGGTCTTCGGTACGTCGAGCGTCATCGGTCCGGTGGCGGGCGGCGTGCTCGCGGGCACGGGTTCGATACTCGGGGTGAGCGGTTGGCGCTGGGTCTTCCTGGTGAACGTTCCGCTCGGGCTGATCGCGCTGTTCGTGGTCTCGCGGGTTCTGAAACTGCCGAGGAAGCCGCACAGCACCGATCGCGTCGACTGGTGGGGCGTGCTCGTACTCGCCATCGGATTGGTGCCGCTGCTCATCGTGGCCGAGCAGGGACACCAATGGGGTTGGGGCAGTCCGGGTGCGGTGATCTGTTACGTGGTCGGCGTGCTCGGCATCATCGGCTTCGTCATGGTGGAGCGGGGCCTGAAGGACGCGGCGTTGATCCCGCTGCGGATCTTCTCCAACAGCACCTTCTCGCTCGGCGTGATCATCTCGTTCGTCACCGGCGCGGCCATGTTCGGCGGAATCGCGCTGCTCCCGCAGTACCTCCAGGTGGTGCGTGGCGCGAGTCCGACCATGGCGGGCTTGCAGATGCTGCCGATGGTGCTGGGCATGATGACCGGTTCGATCATCTCCGGACAGCTCATCTCGCGCACCGGCCGCTACAAGCGTTTCCCGCTGATCGGCGTCACCACGCTGACCATCGGCATGTTGCTGCTGCACTTCCTCGACGCCGACAGCCCGCTGTGGGTGGTGATGGCCTTCATGGCCATCAGCGGTTTCGGCCTCGGCAATCTGATGCAGCCGCTGACCCTGGCGTTGCAGAACGCGTTGCCCGCCAAGGATATGGGTGTCTCCACCGCCGCGGCCACCTTCTTCCGGCAGATCGGCGGCACCTTCGGCGTCGCGATCTTCCTGTCGGTGCTGTTCGCCAGGATGACCCCGAACATCTCCGGCGAACTCCAGTCGGCCTCGGCCGATCCGCAGTTCCGCGCGGCCGTCGTCGCGGGCGCGCAGAGCACCAACCCGGCCGACGTCGCGTTGGCCAAGGGATTGCTCGCCCAGGACACCTCCGCGGCGGGTGAGGTGCTCAAGGACAGTTCGATCATCCAGCAGCTGAGTCCGGAACTGGCGAGGCCGTTCCAGGTCGGTTTCGCGAATTCGATGTCGACGGTATTCCTCGTCGCGGTCGCCGCGTCCCTGATCGGCCTGATTCTCGTGCTGTTCTGGAAGGAACTCCCGCTGCGCATGCTGGGTGGCATCCAGGCCGCCGACGGTGAGGCCGCCGCGAAATCCCTCGTCGACGCCGAGATGGAACTCGTGGAGCGGACGGGTCTGCCGCTCGCGGGTGGTGAATCGGTGCAGCCGCTGGTAGACGAGCCGCCGGGGGAGTCGGACGGTCTCGCCGTCGAGCGCAACGGCACGACGTCGGGCGTGACCAACGGCGTTTCGAGGAAAGTCGACGAGGTGGATCGGGAGAACGCCTGAGTTCGTCGAACAGCGATCCGAGTGGGTCGTTCCGTGTCACAGGTAGCCGGTGCGCGGGACGGCCCACTCCGTCGTTTCACGGGCGCTCGGGTGGGGATCGGACCTCACCAAGGGTGGGGAAGGTGAGTCGCCCGAGGGAGGGCTCGATGAACCCCTAGGGGTGGCTGTTGCGACGGCTTCGCGGACCTAACGTGAATCCCGTCGGAAAAACCTCAACAGGGAGCAACCACATGCGCATCAAATCCTTCATCGCCGCCGGCCTGCTGGCTGTCGCTACCGTCGCCGGGGTGTCGACGGCAGCGTCCGCCTCCGCCGCGCCGCAGTACGCCGCCGTAGACACCGGGTACTACTACGGCACCTACGCCACCCTGGCCGCGTGCAGCGCCGACGGCGCCTCGCCGAGCACCGGCGGCTACTACTGGGAGTGTGTCGAGACCTGGAGTGGGTACGACCTCTACATCTACTACTGATAGCCAGAGGAGGGACGTCCGGAATACCGGGTGGCTCTTTTCGACCGAGTACAACGAAAGCGGGAAGCCCGACCGGGCTTCCCGCTTCGTTGTCGTCACCGCCCGTTACTAGTGGGCGCCGTTCTCCTGCAACCGCTTGAAGGACGCCTCGATCTCGACCTCGGCCTCCGCGCGCCCGACCCACTCCGAGCCCTTCACGAATTTGCCGGGCTCCAGATCCTTGTAGCGCTCGAAGAAATGCTTGATCTCGGCCAATTCGAACTCGGGCACGTCGGCCAGATCCTGGATATGGTTCCAGCGGGGGTCGCCCGCGGGCACGCACAGCACCTTGGCGTCGCCGCCCGCCTCGTCCTCCATCTTGTACATGGCGACGGGCCTGGCCTCGACGATCACGCCGGGGAACACCGATGTGGGCAGCAGGACCAGCGCGTCCAGCGGGTCACCGTCCTCACCCAGGGTGTTCTCGATGAAGCCGTAGTCGGCCGGGTAGACCATCGACGTGTAGAGGAAGCGATCGAGACGAACCCGGCCGGTTTCGTGATCGACTTCGTACTTGTTGCGGGAACCCTTGGGGATCTCGATGGTGACGTCGAACTCCACGCCATCTCCTTCTATGGTGCATTCGTTGGCTCGGCGGGCACGAATGCCGACTCGCCATGCTGTTCAGGGGAACGGTAGCGGTACGAGGATAGTGTGACCGGTGGGGCCGATACTTTGAAGGGCACGGGTGCGCCACGGCGGCGCGCGGCGGCGGAGTCAGGGAGACGGCGGGCCAGTGGGTGGTAGTCAACGCAATATCGGTGGTTTGGCCGCCAGACGGCGGCGCAGGATCTGGATCGGACTCGGTCTCACCCTGATCGTCGTACTCGGGCTCGCCACCGCCGGGCTGATCGTCGTGAAGCCGTGGACCCCCGAATTCCGCCACGGCGGGCTGACCGTCGCCGCACCGCCCGCCCCGGTCACCGCGTCCCCGCAGGTCGTCCCAGCTCTCGCGACGGCTCCCGCGCCGAGTCAGGCCGCGCTGGCCGCCGCGCTGGCCCCGGTGATCGGCAATCCCGATCTCGGCGCGTTCACCGGAATCGTCACCGACGCCGACACCGGCGCGACCGTGTGGAGTTCGGATCCTGGCAGGCCGATGATTCCGTCGTCGACCGCCAAGATCCTGACCACGGCCGCCGCCCTGCTGGTGCTGCCGCCCGATCAGCGGGTGGTCACCAAGGTCGTCGCCGGATCCGCACCGAACGAACTCGTGCTGGTCGGCGGCGGCGATCCGACGATCACCGCCCAGCCGGACGGCAAGGGCTACTACCCGAACAGCGCGCGGCTGTCGGATCTGGTCGACCGGATCCGGGCCTCCGGACGCCCGGTCGACACGATCGTCGTCGACACCTCGGCGTTCACCGGGCCGACCATGGCGCAGGGCTGGGATCCGGTCGACATCCCCGACGGGTCCATCGCGCCCATCGAGTCGGTGATGATCGACGGCGGCCGCGTCGATCCGCTGGTCGAGTATTCGCCGCGCACCGCCGACCCCGCCCTGGACGCGGGGCGCAGGCTCGCCACCGAACTCGGACTCGATCCCGGACGGGTCCGGCTCGGATCGGCCGCACCGGGAGCCGCCGAAGTGGCGAGTGTGCGTTCGGCGCCGCTGCGCGACCGACTGCGGGACATGATGGTCCACTCCGACAACGTCCTGGCCGAGACCATCGGCAGGGAGATCGCGGTCGCCACCGGCAATGCCCCTTCGTTCGCGGGGGCGGTCGCCGCCATCGGCGCGACACTGGACAAGGCCGGTTTCGATCGCGCGGGCGCGGTCATGCACGACAGCAGCGGGTTGTCGGTCGACGATCGGCTGCCCGCGCACCTGCTCGACACGGTGCTCGCCACCGCGGCCAGGGCCGAAGGCGAGAACGTCACCGCGCCGGGCACGGTCGCGAAGCCCGAGACCGACACCCTGGCGGCGACACTGGCCCCGGTATTGGACGACCTGCCCGTCGCGGGCGCCACCGGTTCGCTGACCAGCCGCTATGTCGACCGAAACCGGGAAGGCGCCGGATGGGTCCGGGCCAAGACCGGAACTCTGTCCGTGGCCAGCGCGTTGGTCGGATATGTGCTCGATCGTGACGGTCGGGTGCTGACCTTCGCGCTGATGTCCAACGATCGGCCCCCCGAGGTGAGCAGGCCAGCCTTGGACGCCATCGCCGGGACGCTGCGCAACTGCGGATGCTCGTGACGGGTGGTTGACCATGTTCGAAGGCGCTGATAAATCAGTCGAGCCGAATTCCGCGGGTCCGGGCGAGGATCAGCGGCAGCGGCGCGGTTCCGGATTGACCGGCGCCGTCGACTGGCGGCTGGCCGCGCGCACCGGTGCGGCGGTGGTGCCGCCGGGGCCGCGCACCACGCGGCGCTCCGCCGAACAGGTCGTCCAGGAACTCGCCGAGGCGTCCATCCGGGCGGAGAGTCCGGTGCGCGAGGTCAGCGGGCTGCTCGACGATCGCCCGATCCCGTCGGCCCGGATCGTCGATCGACGCGGATGGATCGACGCCGCCGCCGATTCGATGGCGACGCTGACCGGCACCGGCGTCACCGGCGGCGGACTGCTGACCGGGAAACCCGCCGGTGTGCAGGCGGGCGCCATGCTGGCTTTCCTTTCCACCGCGATTCTCGGGCAATACGATCCGTTCACCGGCGAGGACGGCACGCTACTGCTCGTCGCCCCGAATATCGTGGCGGTGGAACGCGCGCTCGGCGTCTCGCCGAGTGATTTCCGATTCTGGGTGTGCCTGCACGAGGTGACCCACCGGGTCCAGTTCTCCTCCGCGCCCTGGCTGGCCGATTACATGCGCGCCAATGTCGACATTCTCGGCGCGGTGGGCGAGGAACCGATGACCGAAGTGCTGTCGCGGCTGCTCGACGAGTTGCGCGAGCGCCGCCGAGGCACCGTCCCCGACGATCCCGCCGCGCGCGGCATCGTCGGCCTGCTGCGCGCCACCCAGGCCCCCGCGCAGCGCGAGGCGCTCGACCGGCTGCTCGTGCTCGGCACCCTGCTCGAGGGCCACGCGGATCACGTGATGGATGCCGTCGGCCCCGCCGTGGTCCCGACGGTGAGCCAGATCCGCGCCGCCTTCGACAAACGCCGCACCCGCCCCACCAATCCGCTGCAACGCCTGTTGCGCGCCCTGCTCGGCGTCGACGCGAAGGTCGCCCAATACGTGCGCGGCAAGGCGTTCGTCGATCACGTGGTCGACCGCGTGGGAATGCAGCAGTTCAACACGATCTGGACCGACGGTGACACCTTGCCGCGGCCGGAGGAGATCGAGGACGGGGACCGCTGGATCGCTCGCGTTCTCGGGTAGTCGGCGGGCGGGGTAGTCCCATCGGGGTGCACCCCGCGATCGTCGGATCGCCCGGGTGGGGCCTCGTTGTATCGGGCGGGACCGCGTGATAGGCACCGGCGCGGACCACCGTCTGTTCGGAGCCGGGCCGGACGTGGTGGAGGTCGATTCCGCGCGGGCATCGCCCGCACATCCGTGGTCGGTGGTGTGGCACGGTCGGTACTCTCCCGGTATGGGTCCTGCGGTGGGAGTGACGCCGCCCGATTCGGGTGGGTCCGGTGCGAGTCGTCCCTCGCCGCGCAGGTTGCCCGAGACCGCCGCGGTACTCGAGGTACGCAGGGCTGTCAGGGCGTGGTTGCGTACCTACGCCGAGAGTCCAGGCGACAGCGCGACGAGTTCCACGGGTGTCGCGGTCGCCCTCTCGGGTGGGGCCGATTCACTGGCGTTGACCGCCGCCGCGGTGATCGAGGCGGACGAGGTTCACGCGCTGATCATCGACCACCGCCTGCAAGCGGGCTCGGACGAGGTCGCGGCCCGAGCGGCCGCTACGGCGCTGGACCTCGGCTGCCGGACGGCGCGGGTGCTGCCGGTCGACGTCGGCGTCGCTGGCGGATTGGAGGCGGCGGCCAGGCGTGCCAGATACGCGGCCCTCGATCTCGCCCGCGAAGGCCGTCCCGTGCTGCTCGGCCACACCATCGACGACCAGGCCGAAACGGTGCTGCTCGGCTTGGCGCGTGGATCGGGCGGACGGTCGATTCAGGGGATGGCCGCCTACACCGCACCGTGGGGGCGTCCCCTTCTCGGTGTGCGCAGGGCTGCGACCAGGCAATTGTGTGCCGATCTCGGACTGGCCCCGTACGAGGACCCGCATAATTCGGCGCCGGAGTTCACCCGGGTTCGGCTCCGTACCGAAGTGTTGCCACTGCTGGAGGCGGTGCTCGGCGGTGGAGTCGCGGCGGCGTTGGCCCGTACCGCCGACCAGTTGCGCGCGGACGGCACCGTCCTGGACGCGCTAGCGGAGCAGTTGCTGGAGTCGGCGCGAGGTCACGAGCGACCGTTCGACGCCGAGCCGATCGTGGACGCCGGCGGTGATGGGTCGACGCTGTCGGTCGAGACCCTCGCCACTGCCCCCGAGGCGCTGCGCCGCCGGGCCATCCGGTTCTGGCTCCTCGACGGTGGTGCGAAAGCCCTGACCGAGAAACATTTGCGCGCCGTCGACGCACTGGTCACGGCGTGGCGGGGACAGGGCGGGGTCGCGGTCGGCGGCGGGTCGCCCGAGACGAGGTTGGTTGCCGCGCGGGAACGTGGCAGGCTGACACTGCGCGGACTCTGAATTTTTTCGCGCAGTGACTGATGCCGGATCGGGATCGACATCCTCGGTGCCGACCAACCACGGAAGGACACCAACCTACGTGTACGGGGACGACATTGCGTCGGTGCTGATCACCGAGGAACAGATCGCAGTCAAGACGCAGGAACTGGCCGAACTGATCGCCAAACGCTATCCGGTCGGTGCCCCCGAGGGTGACCTGCTGCTGGTGGGCGTGCTCAAGGGCGCGATCTTCTTCATGACCGATCTGGCGAAAGCCCTGTCCATCCCGACCCAGATGGAATTCATGGCCGTCTCCTCCTACGGTTCGTCCACCTCGTCCTCGGGCGTGGTGCGGATCATGAAGGACCTGGACAAGGACATCGCGGGCCGCAACGTCCTGATCGTCGAGGACATCATCGACTCCGGTCTGACCCTGTCCTGGCTCAAGCGCAACCTCTCCACCCGCAACCCGGCCTCCCTCGAGGTGGTCACGCTGCTACGCAAACCCGACGCCCTACGCACCCCCGTCGAGGTGGCCCACGTCGGCTTCGACATCCCCAACGATTTCGTCGTCGGCTACGGCCTCGACTACGCCGAGCGCTACCGCGACCTCCCCTACATCGGCACCCTCGACCCGAAGGTCTACGGCGGCGGAGCCTGAGCGGTTGCACGTTCGCCGTTCAGGGGAGTAGGGCGAAGATGGTGGCGGGGGAGCCGGAGGCGGCTCGGTAGAGGGGGCCGCCGACGAGGATCCAGGCGCCGGTGTGGGGGAGGTCGGCGAGGTTCGCCAGGCATTCGAGGCTGATGCGGTGGTCGCGGTAGAGCAGGTGGGAGACGGCGTAGGTGTCGTCGGTTCCCACGTCGGGGCCGAAGGTGTCGGTGCCGAGTGCGCCGCGGCGGCCGAGTCTGCCGGTGCGTAGCAGCCATTCGACGGTGTCGACGGCGAAACCCGGTTGGTGTCCGGCGGATTCGCCGGTGCCGAGGAAATCGGGGGTGCCCCATTTCGCGTCCCAGCCGGTCCACGCGACGATCGCCGCGCCGTCCGGGATACGGCCGTGGCGTGACTCCCAGTCGCGCAGGTCGGCGACGGTGACGGCGTAGTCGCGGTCGGCGGCGCACTGTGCGCGCAGGTCGATCTTCACCGCGGGCAGCAGCAGATCGTCCACGTCGAGTTCGTCGGCGGCGAGCCCGTCGGGATCGAAGTGGATCGGTGCGCCCCAATGGGTTCCGGTGTGCTCACCCTGGTGGATCGCGCGCAGGTAGTAGCCGTCCTTCGCGATCGTCGCGACCGTGTCGAGGCGGAATTCGGGATCGCCGGGAAACAGCGGTGTCGTCGCCGGATCGTGGATGTGCGACAGGTTCACGAGCCGTCCGAACGGCCGGTTCACACCGCGCCCACCGGTGTCGCGGGAACCTGGACACCCTCGAGGGCCCGCAGATCGTTCTCCATCGCCCGGAACAGCAGATAGATACCCGAGAACGCGATCACACTGCCGATGGCCAGAATTCGCAGCTCGACGATGATCGTCTCGAGATCTGCCTGGGTGAGCAGGGTCGCGCCCGCGACCGCGATCAGCGGTATGGACGCGGCGACGAGCAGCCAGATACCGCACCGGCGGCGCAATTTGCGCAGGCGGACGGCGTCCTCCTCGTCGATTTCCCCCTGGCTCAGGAACATCGGGTAGATACATCGCACGACGTAGAAGTTCACCAGGAAGAACGGATACACCAGCGCGATCGCGCCGCAGATCGCGTGCGAGACGACGAATTGCGTGTAGTCGTACGCGGTGATGGCGTCGGAGGTGCCGCGGATGACGATCGGGAACGAGGTGCCCGACAGCATCCACATCGTGAAGATCACCAGGATCGCTCGGTCGCCGAACAGGATGGTGTCGGTACGGGCGCGGCGCAGGGTTTCGGCGGAAAAGCGCCCGCCCCTGCGTAATCCGTGTGGGACGAAGATGAGGTGGCGGGACATGTACACGAGAACGACCGCGCCGAGACCGAATCCGACGGTGTTGACGATCGCCGCGCCGAAATCGAGTTTGCGAGCTGCCTCGTCGGTCAACTGGGGAACGACGAGAAGTCGCGTGTAGTCGATGTTGTAGATCGACGCGAGCACATTCGGGATCAGGATGGCGAGGGTGATGAGCGGAATCCGCCACCGCCGCAAGCGCAGGCGCAGTCCGTGCTCCGGCGGATCGACCAGGTCGCGGGCGCGGGCGTCGAGGCACAGATCCAACTGTTTGGCCAGCACCTCCCCGCTCGACCAGCGTCGTCGCGGGTCCGGCTCCAGGCAGGTGAGCAGGATGCGCCGCAGCGCGGGCGGACAATCCGCGGGTAGTCGCGACAACGCGTCGGCGGGTACGCCGTCGCGGCGCTGTCGCAGTGCCGCACGGGTATCCGTGGTCTCGGCGAACGGAGTCGCGCCGGTGAGCAGTTCCCACAGCAGGATCCCGAGGGAGTAGATCGCCCCGCGCTGATCCGCCGCGGCGGTGTCCGCCGTGGCGAGATCCTCCGGCGACCGATAGGGCAGCGCGTTCTCGCGCTTCTCGCCGATATCGGAGAAATCGCCGAATTTCGGCTCGCCCTCCGCGGTGAACAGCACGTCGCCCGGTGTGATGACGCCGTATCGCACACCGTGCCGGTCGGCGTAGTCGAGCGCGTCGGCGAGCCGTCTGCCCAGCCACGCCACCGTCTCCGGCCAGCTCAGCGCCGAGATCTCCTCCCGCACACGCGAATCCGATGTGCGGATCTCGCCCCTGGTCTCCATCGCCCGGTCGACCGCGCGGAGAAGGACAGCGCCGCCGACGGATTCGTGATCGCCGCGCAGTTGTTCGAGGACATCCTTCGCCGTGCCACCCGGCAGGTATTGCATGTAGACGAGCCGCCCGAAAACCGCCTCGGCGTCGAATCTCAGCGATTTGTGGTCGAAGACGCGGATGATGTGCGGATGGTCCAACCGCGCCACGGGTTGCGGTTCACCGCCGCCTGTGGTCGACAAACGGACCGCGACGAGTCGTTGCATGGATATCTGCCTGGCCAGGAAGACCCGCCCCGACGCGCCGGTCCCGAGATCGGTGAGCAGGTCGAAATCGTCAATGCGCCTGCCCGGCGTGATCTCGGCGGGCAGGCTGTCCAGGGCCAGCGTGTTGGTATCGATCCGTTCGGCTTCGGCCGCCAGCCGCTCGCGCACCGAGTCGGCCAGTTCCGGATATTCGGCGAGGAAATCCTCCAGCGGCAGCGGGCCCTGGGCGCGCCTGGTCGCGAATTCCTCGCACACCAATTCGACGAGCGCGGGGCTCTGTGCGACCTCGGGGAATTCCGCGCGGTATTCCGATATCCGCTTGGCCGGTCCGGCACCGTCCCAGCGGTGACGCAGGTCGATGCGGACCAGTTCGGTGAGCACGCCGAGGCGGGCGGTGCCGTCGTCGGGGACGTAGTCGGCGAGTCGCGGCACCGAGCGGTCGCCGTGCTGGGAACGCCGCCAGTCGGCGCTGAACCGAGCGACGGAATCTGCCCAGTGCACCGTCACCTGGGCGACTCCGCGGGCGTGCTCGGTGGTGGTGTCCGGATGGTCCGGACGGGCCGCAGAACCCGTCGGAGACGGGACGCGCGGGCGCGCTGCGGTCCGTCCCGTCGCACCTCGCGCTCCCCGCCGCCGGGGGCGACCACCCGTTCCAGCGCGCGCAGGTCCGCCTCGAGGGCGCGGAACAGCAGGTAGGAGCCGACGAAGGCGATGATGCCGCCCGCGCACAGCACCCGCACCGCGACGATCACCTCAGGGATGTCGCCGGGCGGCAGGAATGTCACCCCGACCACGGCGAGCAGCGGCACCGAGGCCGCGATGGCGAGATAGCCGTTGCAGCGGCGGTCGAGACCGCGCAGCCATACCGCGTCCTCGGCGCTGATCTCGCCGTGGCGCAGGAAAATCGGGTAGATGCACCGCACGATGTAGAACGTCGCCAGGAAGAACGGGTACGAGGCCGCGATGGCGCCGCAGACGAAGATCGAGGCGAGGAAGTGCACGACCGATCGCGCGGTGATCTCCCCGGTCGCGACCTGGAGGGCGATCGGGAATATCAGGCCGGACAGCATCCACAGCGCGAACGCGACCGCTACGGCTCGCTCGCCGAGCAGCAGCGAATCGGCTCTGGCACGACGCAGGATCTGCGGGTCGTACCGCCGCCCTCGACGCAACCCGCGCGGCACCGTCAGGACATATCTCGACAGGTAGACCACGAACAGCATGCCCAGCGGGAAGAACACCGAATTGACCACGCCGGTGATGATCAGGAAGGTGCGCTGGGCCTCCTCGGTCATCCTATCGACGATCAGATGCTGATTGTGCTGGATGTTGTACAGCGAGGCGAGGGCGTTCGGCACGCCGATGGCGAGCACGAGGATCGGGACGATCCACCGCCGCAGCCGCAGTCGCCAGCTGCCCGGCGGTGGGTCGACCAGATCGCGGGCCCGCGGATCCAGACACAGTTCGAGCTGTTTGGCCAGGGTCGCGCCGTTGTCCCAGCGCCCGGTCCGGTCCGGTGCGAGACAGGTCAGCAGGACGCGGCGCAACGCGGCCGGGCAGTCGGGGGGAAGCCGTTGCAACGCGGCCTCGTCCACGCCGCCGCTGCGACGTTCCAGCATCGCCTCGAGGGTGGTGTCGTCACCGTGCGCGTTCGCGCCCGCGGTGGAGTCGTCGAACGGTTTCGCGCCGGTCAGCAATTCCCACAGCACCACGCCGAGTGAGTAGATATCGGCGCGGGTGTCCAGATCCGCCGCGCTGCGCTCGCGACCGGGATGACAGGCCTCCAGCTGCTCCGGTGACATGTAGGCCAGCGAGCCGCCGAAATAGGCCACCGGACTCGTGCCTTCGACATTGCGGCTGAAACTGATGTTGAAATCGGCCAGTTTCGGCACGCCCTCCGCGGTGAGCAGCACATTGGCCGGTTTCACGTCGCGGTGCAGCACGCCGTGGTCCGAGGCGTAGTCCAGTGCCTCGGCCAGGCGTCGACCGAGCCAGGCGACCGTCTCCGGCCAGCTCAGCGCGGCGATCTCGGCGCGCAGACTGGAATCGGTCGGGCGGATCTCGCCCTTCTCCTCCATCGCCGCGTCCACGGCGTCGAGCAGCAGTCTGCCGCTGCGTTCCTCCTGCGGGGTCGCCCGCACCCAGCGCAACACACCGAGCAGCGTGCCGCCGGGCAGGAACTGCATGTAGAGCAGGCGCAATCGACGTGAACCGCCCGCGAATTCGTCGCCGGTATCGAGCAGACGCTGGTCGAAGACCCGCACGATGTAGTCGTGATCGAGCTGGGCCAGGGTCTGCGGTTCGGTGCCGTGATCGGCCGAGATCTTCACCGCGACCAACCGTTGCAGCGAACGTTGCCGCGCCAGGAAGACACGGGCGAAGGCGCCGCTGCCGAGCCCGGTGAGCAGATCGAAATCATCGATGCGCTGGCCGATTTCGATGCGATCGAGAACACCGAAGAGTCCGGGCTCGTGGCCCGCCGTCGTGCCGATCGCGGTGGCCGTGCCGGTGGCGTCGGTCGGGTCCGTCGCACCGGCGGCCATGGTTTCGGTGGCGTCCGTCTGCGTGGCGGCAGTCTCGGTGGCGTCCGTCTGGGTGGCGTCCGCGGTTCGATTCACCTCGGTACCACGAGAGACGGGGTCGGTTCGGTTCAGGTCGGATTCCGGCGCGGCCACGGTGGGGACCGACGTGGTGCGGGTGATGTCGTCGTCCGCCTCCGGCGTGCCGACGCGTGTCGAGTCCTCGATGGCGGCCCGGTGGGTGCTCTGGTCGAGGTCGTCGGTATTGAGCAGACCTCGGAGTTCGGCGGCCTGTCCTGGATATTCGCGAAGGCATTCGCGCGGATCGACTCGCTCACCGCTGTGCCGACGGACGACGAATTCCTCGTAGACCAGGCCGGGGGGAATGCTGTCGCGATCGAGTTCGGGAAATTCGGCGCAGTATTCGCTGAGCCTTTTGCGTCGCACGTCGCGTTCGGATTCCGCGGATCCGGTCCTGGTGCCTGAGCGCCGGAGCCAGCGGTGGCGCAGATCGACGCGAATCAGCTCGACCAGGGCTTCTCTGCGCAGGGTCGTGGCATCGGGCAGATATTCGGCGATCTCGGGCAGCTGGGACACGGTGTTCCCGGTCGCCGCGGCGCGCGCGGTGGATTCCCAGGCTGCGGCGAATGCCTCCACGGCACTCGACTCGGTTCGTGTCACGGCCCCACGGCCACCGGTTCCACCCTCGGAACCCATGTCCGGACTGGAAAAACTATCGGACTCGGCACTCATTCTCGGACCTTGCGGCTGGGCGGATGTTCGGGAATTCCGCGCTGATCGGTCGGTGGCCGCTGCGGAAATTTCCGCAACACCCGACGCCATCATCCCCCGAGCAGTATTCGGAATGATACTTTGCGGCGCGAGAGCAGATCACCCGAATTCGACAACGAAGCGACGGGGGCGAATCAGCACATGTCTTACACGGCGCGCACGACGAGCGCGAAAACAGCAGCCGAACACGATCGCGACGAGGCAGGCGAGATCCTCCGCTCCACCGGCACGGCCGGGACCACGGGTACGGACACGACAGCCGATCGCGATCACGGGAGCCTCGACGAGATGCGGCGACCGGGTAACGCGGCGAGCAAGCAGACAGTATCGGACCGCGAATCGAGGTCGCTCACCGGGGTGGCCCCCATCACAGTGGACGCCTCGAAATCGGCTCCACGCGCGGTGCACGCGCTCGACGTCCGCACCGCGACGGCGGTCGCCGCGCACGTGCGCGAGGGCACGCTCACCCCGACCGACGCGGTCGAAGCGGCACTGGCCAGGATCACGGCCGAGAATTCGAAAACCAACGCGCTCACGCTCATTCGCGCGGACGCGGCGTGCGCCGAGGCGGCGGCGGTCGAGCAGCGCGACGATCTGGACGTCCTGCCGCTCGCGGGGGTACCCGTCGCGGTCGAGCACGGCCTTCCGGTCACCGGCGTGACGATGTCGCGCGGTTCCGAGGCCACCGACCGGTCGCCCGCCACCGCCGATCACCCGGTGGTGCGCAGGTTGCGCGCGGCGGGCGCGGTGGTCGTCGGGACGAGCGCGATCTCGGAGATGGGTCTGTGGCCGATGTCGGACGACGCGGATTCGGCGACCCGCAACCCGTGGAATCTGGAGCGCGGAGCGGGCGGGGCCGCCGCGGCGGTGGCCGCGGGCCTGGTTCCGGTGGCGCACGGTATCGACGGCACGGGTTCGGTGCGCATCGCCGCGGCGTGCTGCGGAGTTTTCGGTTTCAAGCCGGGCAGATACACCGTTCCGGCCGATATCGGCGTCGATGGCTGGGGTGGTCTGGCCGAGAACGGTGTTCTCGCAACGACGGTCGACGACGCGGCGCTGATGCTGTCGGTGATGGCGGGCAGGCCCGATCTGGCCGAGCCGGATACACCGGGACGACTACGTATCGGTCTGGCCCTCGCCCCGCCGCACCGTTTCTTCCGGGTCGACAGGCAGTGGGCGCAAGCGGCCCGGTCCGCGGCCGAAACCGCCGAACGAGCCGGGCATATCGTCGACACGGTCACCGTGCCCTACGGGGCCGCTCTACCGGCGGTACTCCTACGGTGGCTCACCGCGGAACTACCCGGCGTCGAACGACTACCGCGACCCGAACGACTACAGCCGAGAACTCGGCGTCATCTCGCACTCGGCAGGTTGGTGGACCGCCTGCGGCTCGTTCGCCCCGCGCAGATCGATCGGATCGAAGCGCGATTACTGGAACTGTTCGACAACTACGACGTCGTGATCACCCCGACGCTCGCGGCCCCGCCGCCCCGCGCACGCATTCGCGGAGCCCGCGGCTGGCTCGCCAACATTCTCACCGCCGCCCGCCTTTCCCCGTTCACCCCCGTGTGGAATCTGGTCGGCTGGCCCGCGGCATCCATCCCGATGGGCACCCATACCCGCACGAACACCCCGGTCGCCGCCCAACTCGCGGGCCCGCCCGGCAGTGAATCCACCCTGCTCGGCCTCGCGGCCCAATTGGAACAACATCGCCCGTGGCGGCGCATCGCCGTTCGATGAGACGCGATGTTCGGTGAATCGCGGCGTCGGTTCAGATCTTCACCACCGCGACCCGACGACCACACAGCGCCGCGATGTCATCGGGGTCGGAGGTGAGCACGGTGGTCGGTCCGGGCGCGGCCAGAGCGGTGGCGCTCACCATCGCGTCGATCGCGTATTTGTGGCCGTGTAGCCCGGCGTCGCCGAGAAGCGATGCGGCGTGACGGGCTATCTCCTCGGTGATCGGCGCGATGACCACACGCGACAGAATCCAGTCGAGGGCGGTGCGATCGATCTTCGGATGAAGTACTTCGACCAGAGTCGCCGCCGCGACGACGACTCGCATGTCCTCGGCTCTGGCCAGTGCGAGCCATCCCGTCACCGTCCGGTCGCGCAGAACCGCTTTGGCCAGGCCTTCGCGGTCCAGGATCAGTGTTCCTCCCGGAACAGCCGCGCTCACGCCGCGCTCGACCCGCCCTGTGCGGCCCGGGTCCGCTGGAGTTGATCTCGCAGGGCCTGGATCTCTTCCTCGGTGACGGGACCGTGCTCGGCCTCGGCGACCGCGATGATCTCGTTGAGGTTGTCCCGCTCGATCTGGCGTGCCACCGCCTTGGCGACGTAGGTGGACAGACCGGACGGCCCACTGCGCGCACGAGCCGCCTCGGCGATATCCCGAGGCATGGTGATCGAGTATTTGCCGATATTCTCGCTCATACCACCGATCCTACCGGCGATGCTACCGGCAAGTGGTGGCCTCGGTCAGTTCGATGAGGTGGCGCTGAAACCGCCGTCGACGGCGCGGCCGGCGAATTCGAGAATGGTCGGGCGGGAGTCGTCGGCGCGCCATGCCACCGCGAGTTCGCACGGTGCGAGTCCGTTGACGGGACGTGCGGTGAGTCCGGGCCAGCGGTACATCGGCACATTGTTCTCGGCCAAGAGGCAGATGCCGAGTCCGAGGCTGACGGCCTCCAGTTTGTCCTCCGGGGTCGCGGCCTCCGCGCCGATCTTGGCCTGACGCCCGTTCCTGGCGTCGTTGCCGAGCCAGAAGTCGCGTACCGCACCGGCTTCGGAGGGCAGCGCGATGAACGGCTCGTCGAGCAGATCGGTGAATTCGATGGTCTCGTTGTCGGCCAGCGCGTGATTCTCCGGCAGCAACACCCAGCGCGGTTCGGTGCGCAGCACCTGCCAGCGGTAGCGGTTCGGATCGGGCAGCGGTAGCCACACCAGCGCGAGATCGGCCTGTCGTCCGCCGAGTCCGCTCGACGCGTCGGTCCACGACGCGGCGTGCAGGGCGAGGCGATGTCCGCTCGCGCTCTCGAGATCGTTGAGCAGACCCCGTCCGAGCGCGGACTGGATGCCGACGCGCAGCACTTCACCCGCCTCCTGGAGGGAGACGTTGGTGACCTCCCAGAGTTCGAGGATCTTGCGCGCGCCTTCGAGCAGTTCTTTACCCGCGACGGTCAGGGCGACGCTGCGCTGGTTGCGGTCGAACAGGACCACGTCGAGCTGACGTTCGAGCTGGCGAATCTGGCGCGACAGAGTGGGTTGAGCGATGTGCAGCCGCTGGGCGGCGTTGGTGAAATGCAGTTCCTCAGCGACAGCGACGAAATACCGCAGGTCGCGCAAGTGCGGGTCCATAGCCCCTTGCTATCAGAATTAGTCGGGAATTTCTAGCCTTATCAAGCCAAAAAGTCGGAATACGGCCTCAGAAACCGTCGATAGGTTTGTTAGGGACAGCATATTGCTTGTCATGGTCATGTGCACGCTCCAGCGAGCGAATCTCGAGCAGACTCGAAAAAGATGGCATGACCTATCAATGTTGGACGTCCGACCAGGGGAAATGGTCCAACCTTCATCGGCCGCGCGCGTGCGATCCGGCCGGTCGGTCGGCATCGGTGAATCGGCAGGAATCATTCGTCGGTTCCAGCCGGAATCTGCGAAATTCAGTCCTGTGACTTTGGTCACGAATTGGTTTGTCGACGGGCTCTGCGGAGGCTCCGGCACACCGGACGCACCTCGCCGACGGACCCCGCGGACGCGAAACGGGGCGCCGGGGAAGTACCCCGGCGCCCCGTTTCGCGGTGCGGAAGATCAGACGCTGCGCGCCCGATCCTCGTAGGCCTTGCGCCGATCGGCGTCGACATCGTCGAGGAAGGCATGACCCGAACCCAGCGCGCGGCCGAGACTGTCGCCGACCGCTTCCGGCAGGAATCCCACGAACCGCGAAATGGCCCCGGCCACCGCGGTCACCCTGACCTTCGACTTGGGCGACGCGATCAGGCCGACGATCGCGTCGGCGATCTCCTCCGGCTCGGCCGGACGCAACAGCTTCGGCGGCGTGACGCCCGAACCGAGTTCGGTATTGGTCAGAGTCGGCAATACCGAGGAGAAGTGCACGCCCGAACCCCGGTACTCCTCGCGCAGGGTGTCGGTGAAACCGAGCACCGCGTGTTTGCTGGCGTTGTAGGTGGCCAGACCCGGGATATGGGTCTCACCCGCCAGCGACGCGATATTGACGATATGACCGCTCTTGCGCGGCAGCATCCGGGCCAGCCCCAGTTTGGTACCGAGGATCACGCCGTAGACGTTGATATCGAGAATGCGACGGGTGACCTGATCGGGTTCGTCGACGAGTCGGCCGGTCGGCATGATTCCCGCGTTGTTGATCAGCACGTCGATCGGGCCGACGGTGCGTTCGACCTCGTCCAGGAAACTCTCGAACGAGGCGGTATCGGTGACGTCGAGTTTCCCGTACAGCTCGAAATCGCGCGCGGTGCCGGATTCCTTGACGGTGGTCTCGTCGATATCGCCGATGGCGATCTTCGCGCCGAGCGCCTGCAACGCGGTCGCGGTGGCGAGGCCGATACCGCGCGCGCCACCGGTGATGACGATGACCTTGCCGCGCACCGCGGCGCGGAACTTGTCGCTCATTTGCTGTCCCCTCGTAGTTTGAGCAGTGCGGGCAGATCGACGCGACGCAGGCCGCGCGCCCCCGCCGCGCGCATGGCGCCGACGGCCATCAGCAGATTCGAGGGCTTGTACGGGAACCAGAACAATTCCTTGCCCTGGGTCGGCAGGATCGGCTTGGTGATGGCCTGCTGACGGCAGTACTTGCGGACACCGTTCGCGCCGCCCCAGCGCGCGCCGACCCCGGACAGGCCCCAACCGCCCATCGGCAGCGCGTAACTGAACAGATTGGCGAACACATCGTTGATGTTCACCGCCCCCGCGTTCAATTGCCGTGCCACCCGCTCACCGCGATCCTTGTCCCCGGTCCAGACCGAGGCCGAGAGGCCGTAGACGGAATCGTTGGCCAGTCGGATGGCTTCCGCCTCGTCGGCGACCTTCATCACCGGCAGCGTCGGGCCGAAGGTCTCCTCGGCGACGCAGGACATGCTGTGATCGACGTCGATGAGCACCGTCGGCTCGAAGAAGGTGCCCTGTCCGGTCCTCTTACCGCCGGTGAGCACGGTCGCGCCCGCGGCGACGGCCTCGTCCACGTGCCGTTGCACGATGCTCACCTGGTTCTCGTTGGCCAGCGCGCCCACGTCGTGGTTCAGGTCGCGTCCGTCGATGCCCTGGCGCAGCGCCTTGACGTTCGCGGTGAGTTTGGCGACGAATTCGTCGTAGACCGGCGCTTCGACGTACACCCGTTCGACCGAGATGCACACCTGACCGGCGTTGAACATGCCGCCGAAGGCGATGCCGTGCGCGGCCCGATCGATATCGGCGTCGGCCAGCACGATCGCCGGATCCTTACCGCCCAGTTCGAGGCTGTAGGGGATCATCCGCTCGACACAGGCCGCGGCGATCTTGCGTCCGGTCGCGGTGGACCCGGTGAACTGGATGTAGTCGGCCTCGGCGACGACGCCCGCGCCAGTCGCCCCGGCGCCGGTGACGACCGCGAAAACCGGCGGCGCGCCGATTTCGGCCCAGCCCCTTGCCAATTCGAGCGCCGACAGCGGCGTCACCTCGGACGGTTTGAGGATGACGGCGGCGCCCGCGGCCAATGCCGGGATGACGTCCATGATCGGCATCGCCAGCGGGAAATTCCACGGCGTGATCACGCCGACGACCTGGTACGGCCGGTAGACCGTCGTCAACTTCTTGACCCTGGCCAGCGGGCTGTGCGGCGACGGGTGGTCGTCGGCGAGGAATTTCGCCGCGCGCCGGGCGTAATACCCGATGAGGTCGCCGCCGAAGGCGGGATCGATCAGGGCGTCCGCGCGGGGTTTGGAGGTCTCCGATTGCAGGACGTCGGCCAGGTGCTCGGTGTTGTCGATCAGCCAGTCCTGGAGTTTCAGCAGCCATTCCTTGCGGCCGTCGGGGCCGATGGCTTCCCATTCCGGCTGGTAGAGGCGCAGTTCGCGGACCTGCGCCGCGACCTCGCGCGCGCTCTGGTCCGGCACGGTGCCGACGATCTCGCCGGTGCCGGGATTGCGCACCTCGATGACGGCGGGCCCGGTGCCCTCCGCTGCCGCCTTCCCGTTGGTGGCCTTGGGCCGCTCGGTATTGGTCACTGCTGTTCTCCCACTGATGTTGTGCTGAACCGCGCGGAACCGATCACTGTGAATCAGCTCACTGTCTATGATCGTGACACAATTCCAGAGGACTTTCTTGGCCCGTGCGGTCAAGTATGTCCCGCGAATTTGTACTCTGGAACCAAATTTCCGCGGTGGACCGCGACGAACGAGGGAGGCGGGCGATGGCCGTGGCACCCGAACGCGTCGGGCCCGACAGCGAAGTGGTCCGCGAGTGGCTGGCCGAGTACGTCTTCGAGACGATGCGCACCGAAACCCTCGACCAGGTGGTCGAGCGCCTCGATACCGCGATCGTCGCGAAGGTGCCCGAACTCGCCGACCGCGATATGCGTCGTGACCTGGCCGCGAGTACCCGCTCGCACGCGCGCACCATGCTGAGCGGTCTCACCACCGACGGCCTCGAATTCGTCATTCCCGAGGAGGCGCACGCGCTCGCGCGCACCATCGCCAGGCGCGGTTTCGAACTGCGGGTGCTGCTGCGGACCTACCACTCCGGCATGGACGCGGTCCTTGAGTACATGAACGACGTCATCGACCAGCACAAGGTGCCGCGCGAACTGGAACGCGCGGTGATGCTGCGCCTGTTCGACAGATCGACGAAATGGATAAGCATGTCGGTGGAACAGCTCACCGACACCTATATGGAAGAGCGCGAACAGGTCTTGCGCGCCGCGCTCAACCGCAGGACCGAGACGGTGCGGGCACTACTGGCGGGCGACGAGATCGACACCGAACTCGCGTCGGTCCGGCTGGGTTACCGGCTCTCGCAACAGCACGTGGCCTTCGTGCTCTGGGCCGACGAACCGGCCGCCGAACTCGGCGGCGACGGCGAGATGGTCGGCCTGCTCGACCGGGTCGCCACCGAACTGGCCGGTGCGCTCGGCAGCAACCGCGTACTCACACTGCCTTCGGGGGCCAGCGGTATGTGGGCGTGGGCCGGACTCGACACGGCGCGGGCGGAGGAACTGTCCGCCCCCGGCGCGCTCGAACTCGCGCTGTCCGGCCTGCCGCTCGCGCCCGCGCGGGTGGCGTTCGGGGTGCCGGCCGGACAGCTGAGCGGTTTCAGGGAAAGTCATCGGGAGGCGGTGGCCGCGCGTCAGGTCGCCGAACGAGGAGCCGCGGCGGCAAGGGTGACCGCCTACCGCGCCGTCGAGGTCGCCTACCTCGCTGGCGCGGACGAGGCCGCCATGCACGGTCTCGTCGCCAGGGAACTGCGCGCGCTCGCGGGCCGTGACGTCAATGCCGCGCGGTTGCGCGAGACGTTGCACGCCTACCTGCTGAGCAGGCGCAGTCCCGAGAGCGCGGCGAGACTGCTCGGCGTGCACAAGAACACCGTGCGCTATCGGATCCAGCGGATCGAGGAACTGCTCGGTCATTCGATCGAACAGCGCGGCCTGGCCTTGGAGATCGCCATGGCCTGCGTCGCCGCCTACGGGGTCGACGCGCTGCCGTGAGCACGCCGTCCCGGTGTCGGCGCTAGTCGCGTAGCGTCGACTGCGCGGCCGACGGCGCGGGTGCGCTCGACAGGTCTGCCAATAGCTGGGTGGTAGCGGATGCGATCGCGGTGACTGCTTTGTCGACGGCGGCCTTGGTGGCGGTGCTCAGGCCGGAGACTCCACCGACCGTTCGCACGTACTGCAGTGCGGCAGCGTAGATTTCCTGCTCGGTTGCGGCAGGCTCGAGGCCACGCAGAAGGGTGATGTTGTCGGGCATGGGTGCACATTAGCCCCCATCTACGTATCACGGCAGAACAAGTTTGCGAGGAGGCCGAAATCTCCCGGAAGAATCTCCCGGAAGACCCACGTGTTGACGATAAGTACGGGACCGACGGAGTTACATGGGGAAGAATCGGAATATGCCTTCCCGCGGTGTACCCCCGTTGACCACATTCCCCTACGACGAACTGGACAAGCGGGAAGAAGATCATTGGTCCGGGTCCGCGGTATCCGATGACGAACTGCGCGCGCTGGCGCTCGGCGGTTTCTATTCGGCCCGCTGGGACGCCTTCCACGACGCGCTACTCCTCGGTCCGGAACGCGAGCACCCGCTCGGTGACCGCCGTGAACTCGCGATCGACACGTTGACCGGCGCGTGGGGCATCACCGACAGCACCGAGGCGCAAGCCTCCATGGAACAGTTGCTCGCCGGGATGCACGCACCGCTCTACGCGCTGGTGCATCCGCTGGTGATGGCGTCCATCAACGCCAGCGAGCGCGATCGCTTCGGTGAACGCGCCGACCGGCACCGCGCATTTCTGCGCCAGGTCGGTTCGTTTCGTGGAATGGACAATCCTGAGGCGCTGGTCCGCGATTACGACATCTGGTCGCAGGCGATCAAAATCGGTTTCACCGATCATCTGGCCCGCCCGTTGCCCAGCGATATCCACGCCTGGGATCTGGCCAGGGTGGTCGCGGTGGCGAGGATGGCGTTCACCGCCGGTTACCTGGAAGCCGATGTGGCCTGGGATTATTTGATGCGCGCGCTTCCGTTGGCGCAGCGCAAATACCGCAATTGGCGTCAATTCGGCGACGCCTATCTCGCCGGGTGGACCTACTGGCAGGCCTGCGAGGATCTCGCCGAACTCAAGAACGGCGGCGTCGACCGGCGCATGGAACTACTGCGCCTGTGGTTGCGCCCGACGAGTCCGTGGCGGCGGATCACGCTCAACGCCGGGTAGCGCTCGGCCCGGCGGCGTCGCGCTATCCGCCGTCGGGCAACGACCGCAGGATGCCCCTGCCGTATCGCTGGAACTGCGTGTCGTCCACCATGCCGAGGGAATGCCGTTCCACCAGCAGTTCCCATTCCGAATACAGCTGTGCCACACCGGGGTCGGCCGGTCCCGCGGCACCGTCGGCGGAATCGCGACGGATCGCGAAATTCACCGCGCAGGTGACCCGCTCGGTATCGGCGCGCTCGGTGCCGGTGAAGTGGAGCGTGACATTGCCGTCGTGCACATCGATACCGGCTTCCCCACGCGCGCCGATCTCGCCGGGCGCGGACGGGACGCCGTCGGTGGTGCGAGCCCACAGCACGGCCGGAATCGGCAGTTCGTGCGCGTATCGCTCACCGGGACCGATCGAGACGAACAACAGCCGTTCGGTGGTCGCGGCGAGCAACCCCTGACCGATTCCCGCGGGCGGATGGGCGACGGCGATCGCGGTCTCCAGCACGTATTCGTCGGGGGTGACGTAACGGTGCAGCGCAGCGACGGCGGATTTCACCTCGCGCCTCGGGGTCATCCTGCGCACCGCGCGCTCGACATCGGCGCGGGTGGGGCCACTCTTGGCCCAGGTGGGAGCGGGCGGATGCAGATCGGGCGCGGCGACGTCGATGCGCTGGCTCGCCAGCACCTGATCGTTGATCCGGTCGACGATCCCCGTCGCGGCGGGGACGTCGTGCTCGGCGATGAGCACGGGAAGCGGGGTGCGGTCGGCGGGCACGCCGGTCAGCACCGGGGTGGGGTAACGCAGAAAGATCTCGATGACGACGGCGTCGTCGGCGCGACGGTTCAGCCTGACCTTGAGTAGGTCGGTGACCGGTACGTCGAGTACGCGCTCGCCTTCGCTCCCCGGCCGTAGGACGATCAATCGTCCGTGACCGTGGCGCACTATCGCTGTGGGTGTCCGTAGCTCGACTATGTCCATACCCCCTGCGCTCTTGTCTGGTGTGGCGTATGCGGGCGACCTGCGCGGCGAAAATCTGTCGCTTCGCCCACCTCCTTCGAGGCCGCTCGACCACTCCGCGATGTTGTGTCGTCGCTCACGATAGGCCGAACATGCCATGATTGTGACCACTCGGGGTAAACCGGAGCGGGGATCTCGGGAACCACCTTCGTTCCCCGGCCGTTTACCTGTCGAACTGCACCAACTGCCGAACTGCGCGATGTATCGAGTAGACCGTACGCGGTAACGTGGCTTGTCCGCATCCGAATCCGTCCCGCACGCGGGTGGGCGAGGGTGTGATCCGACACCGCCACGGCGGGTTGCGACACAGACGCCGCCCGACGTTCCGCTAGGCAGACCGGAGACACCGGAAAGGACTGGCCACCCGGCCGACGCTCTATGAACCGCAAGACAGTGTTTCGCACTCTGGCCATAATCGCGGGCATCCTGCTCGTTGTTTATGCGTTCAGCTATTTCGGTAACGACACGCGCGGCTGGAAGAGCGTCGATACGTCGGTGGCCCTGAGCCAGCTCGAGAACAAGGGCAACGTCAAGAACGTCCAGATCGATGACCGCGAACAGCAGTTGCGGATCGAACTGAACAACGGCAACGACGCCACCGAGGGCGAGAGCAAGATCATCGCCAAGTTCCCCGGCGGCAGTGAGACCTCGGCGCAGATATTCGACGCTGTCCAGAAATCCGGCGCACCGTACGACACGGTGGTCAAACAGGAGAGTCTGCTCACCCAGATCCTGTTGTTCGTCCTGCCGACGGTCATCCTGCTCGGCCTTTTCCTCTTCGTCATGGCTCGTATGCAGGGCGGTGGCCGCGGCGGCATGATGGGCTTCGGTAAATCGAAGGCCAAACAGCTGTCCAAGGACATGCCCAAGACCACGTTCTCCGATGTGGCGGGCGCGGACGAGGCCGTCGAAGAGTTGTACGAGATCAAGGACTTCCTCCAGAATCCGGTGCGCTACCAGGCGCTCGGCGCGAAGATCCCCAAGGGCGTGCTGCTCTACGGTCCGCCGGGAACGGGTAAGACGCTGCTCGCGCGCGCTGTCGCGGGCGAGGCGGGTGTGCCGTTCTTCACGATCTCCGGTTCGGATTTCGTCGAGATGTTCGTCGGTGTCGGCGCCTCCCGTGTGCGCGACCTTTTCGAGCAGGCCAAGCAGAACAGCCCGTGCATCATCTTCGTCGACGAGATCGACGCGGTCGGTCGTCAGCGCGGCGCGGGCCTCGGCGGCGGTCACGACGAGCGCGAGCAGACGCTGAACCAGTTGCTCGTCGAGATGGACGGCTTCGGCGACCGCACCGGCATCATCCTGATCGCCGCGACCAACCGCCCCGACATCCTCGATCCGGCGCTGCTGCGTCCGGGTCGCTTCGACCGTCAGATCCCGGTCGGCAATCCGGATCTCGCGGGCCGCCGCGCCATCCTGCGCGTGCATTCGCAGGGTAAGCCGATCGCCCCCGACGCCGACCTCGACGGTCTCGCCAAGCGCACCGTCGGCATGTCCGGCGCGGATCTGGCCAATGTCATCAACGAGGCCGCGCTGCTCACCGCCCGCGAGAACGGCGCCGTGATCACCGGCGACTCGCTCGAGGAGTCGGTCGACCGCGTCATCGGCGGTCCGCGTCGCAAGAGCCGCATCATCAGCGAGCACGAGAAGAAGATCACCGCTTACCACGAGGGTGGTCACACCCTGGCCGCGTGGGCGATGCCCGATATCGAACCGGTCTACAAGGTCACCATCCTCGCCCGCGGTCGCACCGGCGGTCACGCCATGACGGTGCCCGAGGACGACAAGGGCCTGATGACCCGCTCGGAGATGATCGCCCGCCTGGTGATGGCGATGGGTGGCCGCGCGGCCGAGGAACTGGTGTTCCACGAGCCGACCACCGGCGCGTCCTCCGATATCGACCAGGCCACCAAGATCGCGCGCGCCATGGTCACCGAATACGGCATGAGTTCGCGTCTCGGCGCGGTGCGCTACGGCCAGGAGCAGGGCGATCCGTTCCTCGGCCGCTCGATGGGCGTGAGTTCGGACTACTCGCACGAGGTCGCGGGCGCCATCGACGAGGAGGTGCGCAACCTGATCGAGGCCGCGCACACCGAGGCGTGGTCGATTCTCAACGAGTACCGCGACGTGCTCGACGTCCTCGCGACGGCGCTGCTCGAGAAGGAGACGCTGCACCGCAAGGAACTGGAGCCGTTGCTCGCCGCGGTGCAGAAGCGTCCGCGCATCACCGCGTTCAACGATTTCGGCGATCGGGTGCCCTCGGACAAACCGCCGGTCAAGACGCCGGGTGAACTGGCCGCCGAGCGTGGCGAGCCGTGGCCGCCGGAGGTGGTTCCGCTGCCCGCCGCGGCGACCGCGCAACGCGAGCCCGCGCCCGCCAACGGCTACCCGCCGGAGGGCTACCAGGCCCAGCCGCAGTACGGCCATCCGGGATCCTCGGGCGGCTATCCGACCGGCGGTTACCCCTTGCCGCAGGCCCCGACCCACGCGCTGCCCCGCCAGGGCGGTCCGACGCACGGTTCGCGTCCGGATTACGGCGCTCCCGCGGGCTGGTCGGCTCCGGGCTGGCCGCCACGCGACGAACCGCAGCAGTCGGGACAGCAGGGGTACGGCGGCGGACGGTCCGGCCAGGGCGATCAGCACGGCGGCTACCAGCCGTGGGCCAATCCGCAGCAGGGGCAACCCGGTGCGGATCGCGGATACGACCGCGGCGGCTACGACGAGCCCGCTCAGCAGAACGACGGCGAGAATCGGGACTGGGAAGGACCGAACGGTCGGCACTGATTTTCCGGTGGCCCTGTGAGGCCACCGGAAGCGGCCGATTAGGCTCGACCATCGGGGTGCCTAGTGATTGCTGCACCCGGGATTTTGGAGGTGTCCTCGATTGTCGCCCAAGCATGACGTCGTCGATCAGACGCGCAACGGCTCCGAGGGGGCCGAACGCGGCGGGTCCGACGCGGATCAGACCAGGCCGGAACTCATCGCGGTGGAGAGCGGGCGTCCGTTCGACCAACCGCGCGCCGAGGCGGCCGTTCGAGAATTGCTGATCGCGGTCGGCGAGGATCCCGATCGACCGGGGCTGCTCGATACTCCGGCCCGTGTCGCCCGCGCCTACCGGGAAGTCTTCGCCGGTCTGTACACCGAGCCGGACGCGGTGCTGAACACCACGTTCGACGAGGGACACCAGGAATTGGTGCTGGTCCGCGACATTCCGCTGTACTCGACCTGCGAACACCACCTGGTCTCCTTCCACGGTGTCGCGCACGTCGGCTACATCCCCGGCACACACGGTCGGGTCACCGGATTGTCCAAACTCGCCAGGCTGGTCGATCTCTACGCCAAGCGCCCCCAGGTCCAGGAACGGCTGACCAGCCAGATCGCCGACGCGGTCATGCGGAAGCTGGATCCGCGCGGCGCGATCGTGGTCGTCGAGGCGGAACACCTGTGCATGGCGATGCGCGGTATCCGCAAGCCGGGTGCGAGCACGACCACCTCGGCGGTGCGCGGTCTGTTGCAGACCAGCGCCTCCTCGCGTTCGGAGGCACTCGACCTCATTCTTCGGAAGTGAGGCAGCGGCGGTGGCGGAATCCGGGAGCGCGAGGGTCACAGCGGCGGTGAGCCGGTGACGCGAGTCGGAATCCTCACCCCGCGTTCCGGTCGCGGTTGCGTGGTGATGGGCGTGGTGAACGTCACCAGTGACTCGTTCTCCGACGGCGGCCGGTATCTCGACACCGATCGCGCCGTCGCGCACGGCATCGCGCTGTACGAACTCGGCGCCGACATCATCGACGTCGGCGGTGAGTCCACCCGCCCCGGCGCGATCCGGATCGATCCGGGTACCGAAGCCGCCCGGGTGACCCCGGTGATCCGCGCGCTGGTCGAAGCGGGTGTGCCGACCAGTGTCGACACCATGCGCGCCGACGTGGCCGAAGCCGCCATCGCGGCGGGGGTCTCGATCGTGAACGACGTGTCGGGCGGGCGCGCCGACCCGGCGATGGTGCACGTCGTCGCCGCGGCGGATATCCCGTGGATCCTCATGCATTGGCGGGCAGCGGCCGATTATCGCCACACCGGTCCCGCCGACCACTACGACGACGTCGTCGCCGAGGTGCGCGCGGAACTGAACGCCCAGGTGGACATGGCTGTCGCCGCGGGCGTCGACCCGCACAGACTGCTGCTCGATCCCGGCCTCGGTTTCGCCAAGAACGCCGAACACAACTGGGCCCTGCTCGGTGCGCTGCCGCGGTTGGTGGCCGACGGGCTCCCCGTGCTGATCGGCGCGTCGCGCAAACGTTTTCTCGGCACGCTGCTGGCCGACGAGTCGGGCCCGCGCCCACCCGACGGCAGGGAGACGGCGACCGCGACCATCTCGGCGCTGGCCGCGCTGCACGGTGCGTGGGGCGTCCGGGTGCACGATGTCCGCGCCTCGCTGGACGCGCTCGCGGTGACCGATGCCTGGCGGGCCGCCGCCGATCAACCGCACGCCGCCGCGTCGGCGGGCGCATCGTCACGGGGAGCGACCGGATGACCGAAACGTCCATCATCGATTCCGGCCGTGAGCGCGGCCTCGGTTCCGGTGCGGACCGGATCGAACTACGCGGATTGCGCGTGTTCGGCCACCACGGCGTTTTCGAACACGAGAAGCGCGACGGCCAGGAGTTCATCGTCGATCTCACAGTCTGGGTGGATTTCGCCGCGGCCGCCGCTTCCGACGACCTCGCCGCCACCGTGGACTACGGCGCGCTCGCGGATCGGGCGGTACGGATCGTGTCGGGCACCCCGCGCGATCTGATCGAGACGGTGGTCTCCGAGATCGCCGACGACGTGATGACCGATCAGCGGATCCGCGCCGTCGAAGTGGTCGTCCACAAACCCTCCGCGCCGATTCCGCACACCTTCGGCGATGTCCGGGTGGTCACCTCGCGGACCAGGGCGGTGACCGGATGATCGGGACCGGTGCCCGCGAGGCGCGTTCGTGAGCCGGGCGGTCCTGTCGATCGGTTCCAACATGGGTGATCGGCTCGGCTACCTGCGCGGTGTCGTCGACGGTTTCGGCGATCGGGTCGTGGCGGTGTCCTCGGTGTACTCGACGCCGCCGTGGGGCGGTGTCGATCAGGACGATTATCTGAATGCCGTTGTGCTGGTGGATGATCCGGATTTCGACTGTCGGGATTGGCTGGCCGAGGGGCAGCGGATGGAACAGGTGGCCGAGCGGGTGCGCGTCATCCGCTGGGGTGCGCGCACCCTGGATGTGGACGTGGTCTGGTGCGGTAACGGGACCGAGTCGATCCTCAGCGACGATCCGGTGCTGACGCTGCCGCATCCGCAGGCGCGTCATCGGGCTTTCGTGCTGGTGCCGTGGCTGGAGGTCGAACCGGACGCGACATTGCCCGTCGACGGTGCGGTCCGTCCGGTGCGTGAGCTGCTGGCCGAATTGGCGGCCGAGGAGCGCGACGGGGTGCTGCGGACCGAGTTGTCGCTGTCGGGCGAGCGGGGGAGCGCTTCGTGAAACTCTCACCGACCCGCGTGTTGGATCTGGTGGCGGATTTCCTCGTCGCCACGATCGCGGCATGGATCGCGACCAGGGTCGCCTACAGCAGTTTCCCGCCGATCTCGGTGCTGGCGGGCGCCTCGCTGTATCCGGTGGCCGCGATCGAGTTGGCGCTGGCCTTCGTCATCCGGGCCAGGGTCAATGATCGTGAGATCGGTGACGGCAGGCATCAGTTGCATCCGATCACCGTCGCTCGGGCGGTGGCGCTGGCGAAGGCGTCTGCGCACGTGGGCGCGATCGCCTCGGGGATCTGGCTCGGCTTCTTGTTCTGGGTGTTCCCGCAGCGCGGAACGCTACGCGCGGCCGCCGCCGATTCTCCCGGCGCGATCATCGGCCTGCTCGCGGGAGCCGCCCTGGTCGGCGCCGCGTTGTGGCTCGAGTATTGCTGTCGGGCACCGGAAGACCCGACCGATGATACGGCTACCACTTAGCAATCGTTCCGGGTGGAATCACAGAATGAATTTGTGGGCGGGCGGTCGCATCCGGGCTACCCTGGCGTTCATGGTTTCACCCTCCCGTAGCAGCACTTCCCGTCGGCGACGGGACGAAGCGGGAAAATTGTTCATCGGTACGTTGATCCTTCTCGGGCTGGTTGCCAGCGTTTTCCTGGTGTTCAGCAATAGCCTCCAATTCGTGCGGATCGGACTGGTTGCCGCACTGTGGGCGGCCGCGATCGGTGCGTTGGCCGCGACGAAATTCCGCAAGGAATCCGCGGTCGACAAGGCCAAGGCGCGCGATCTGCAAACCGTCTACGAACTGCAGCTGGAACGCGAGATCACGGCCCGGCGCGAATACGAACTCGGGGTCGAGTCCCGGGTGCGTGAAGAGGTCGGCGCCGACGCCTCCGAAATGGCCGCGCTGCGCATGGAACTGTCCATCCTCCGGCAGAATTTGCAGCGGCTCTTCGACGGTGAGCTACTCGCCGACCGGCCCGCCCTGCGCGCCGACGCCACCAGGATCCAGGAACTCGAGCGCGGCGCCGAACGCCCGGCGAACAATAGCTCCGCGAATGCCGATGGCTGGGGTCCACATCTGCCGCATCCGCCCCGCAGCACCATCACCCCCGTCTTCGAACCGCACCATCCCGAACCGCCCCTCTTCGCGAGCCCGTTCGACGAGCCGGTCACCGCCGAGACCGCGGTCGTGCCGGCAGAGCACGCGGGTGGCATCCGATCGGGCAGGGCCGGGGATTCGGGCGCGGATTCCGACGGTTACCCCACCGGCGGATTCGACGACGGTTACCGATACGCGGACTCCGATCTCGCCGCCGCCGATTACCGCGCCGCGGACAGGTTCGCCACCACCGACGGCTACGGGAACTCCTACCGCGACGGTGATGCGGGTAGCGCCGACAACGGGTACGGGTACGGCGACGGCAATGGATACGGCGACGGCAATGGATACGGCGATGGCGGCGATGACGGCCGTCGCGAACAGTCCGGCAATACCGGCGGATACGACTTCGCCGACGGCTACGACTATTCCGATGACTACGACGAATCGGCCGCGGCGAACGGTGGACGCACGAGCGATTCGTCGGTCTGGTCCGACGCTTTCACCGAGGCGAGGGGCTCCGACGAAGCGAACCGCCGCGCCGAGGAACGTCGCGCCGAGGAACGTCGCGCCGAGGAGCAGCGAGCCGAGGAGCAGCGAGCCGAGGAGCAGCGGGCCGAGCAGCGCAGGGCCGAGGAGCAGCGAGCCGAGGAGCAGCGGGCCGAGCAGCGCAGGGCCGAGGAGCAGCGGGCCGAGGACAAGCGGGCCGAAGAGCGCCGCGCCGCGCAACAGCGCCCCGACCCCACTCCGGCCGCACCGCGCCCGACCACACCGGCCGCTCCGGTGCGCCAGGTCGGCACCGCGCGCCGACGCCGCAGGGTCGACGAGGACTCGGGTTCGGGCAGCCCCTCGCAACGGCTCTCGGTCGCCGAGATCATGGCCAACCTCCAGTCCGAGGAGAACGGCAACGGTCGCGGGTAGCGCAGATCACGCCGGGGGGCATGGCGTCGGCAAATCCCCGGCCGATATCCTCGACTCGTAACGTCTGGTACCCGCCCTGCGGGACTGGAACGACATCGAGAGGACAATGTTGACCTCGAGAAGCGTGACTTCCGACAACGCGCCCGAGAGTTCAGGTAAGGGATCGAAGGATTTCGACCCGGCGCCCGCACGGCTGACGGTGGGAATCGTCTCGGCGGGACGCGTGGGTTCGGCCCTCGGCGCGGCGCTGGAACGTGCCGGACACGTGGTGTTCGGTGTTTCGGCGATTTCCGACGCCTCGGTACACCGGGCGCGGACCAGGTTGCCCGATTCGGAGATCCTGCCGGTCGAGAAGGTGGCCGAGCGCAGTGAACTGCTGCTGCTCGCGGTGCCCGATGCCGAACTGGCCGGCCTGGTACGCGGTCTGGCGAGTTCCGGCGCGGTGCGCGCGGGCACGATCGTGGCGCACACCTCCGGCGCCAACGGCGTGGCCGTGCTCGGTCCGCTCGCGGCGATGGGCGCGCTGCCACTGGCGATTCACCCGGCCATGACCTTCACCGGGCACGACGAGGATGTCGCCCGCCTGGGCAATGCCTGTTTCGGCGTCACGGCGGCCGACGATATCGGCTACGCCATCGCGCAATCGCTGGTCATCGAGATGGGCGGCGAGCCGGTGCGGGTGCGGGAGGAGAACCGCCAGCTCTACCACGCCGCGCTCGCGCACGGCAGTAACCACCTGGTGACGGTAATCGTCGACGCGGTCGCCGTGCTGCGCGAGGCGCTGTCGGGTCAGGGGCTGCTCGGTCAGCAACTGGTCGACGATCAGCCCAACGGCCTGGCCGAGCGGCTGCTCGCACCGCTGGCCTCGGCCGCGCTCGACAATGCCCTGCGTCGCGGTCGCGCCGCGCTGACCGGACCGGTCGCCCGAGGTGACACCGCGGCCGTCGCGGCCCACCTGGAAGCGCTCGACGCCGTTGACCCGCAGGTGGCCGCGAGTTATCGCGCGCTCTCGTTGCGCACCGCCCAATGGGCCGGGACCGATCCCGCCCTGATCGAGCTCCTGGAAGGACGGACCCGATGACGAATCGACCCTCGTACCGGCCGGGTGAGCTGGCCGTGCACCACGATCCGGCCGCGCTCGGCGCGATCGCCAAGGCGCTGCGCGGTGTCGGCCGCACCATCGGCCTGGTGCCCACGATGGGCGCGCTGCACGAAGGTCACCTGGAGATCGTGCGCCGCGCCAAGCGCACCAATCAGGTGGTTATCGTCTCGATCTTCGTCAATCCGCTGCAATTCGGCGCGAACGAGGATCTCGACAAATACCCGCGCACCCTCGACGCCGATGTCGAACTGCTGCGGTCCGAGGGCGTCGATCTGGTCTTCGCGCCCAGCGTCGCCGATATGTACCCCGACGGCCCGCGCACCACGGTGCATCCCGGCCCGCTCGGCGCGGAGCTGGAGGGCGCGAGCAGGCCGACGCATTTCGCGGGCATGCTCACCGTGGTCGCCAAACTGCTACAGATCGCGCGCCCGTCTGAGGCGTTCTTCGGTGAGAAGGACTATCAGCAGCTGACCTTGATCCGGCAGATGGTCCGCGATCTGAATTTCGACGTGAAGATCGTCCCGCTGCCGACCGTGCGCGAGGCCGACGGCCTTGCCATGTCCTCACGCAACCGGTATCTCGATGCCGCGCAACGTGAATCGGCGCTCGCCCTGTCGGCGGCGCTGGCCGCGGGCAGGCACGCGGGCGGTCTCGGCGCCGACGGCGTGCTCGCCGCCGCGCGCACGGTGCTCGACGATGCGCCGGGTATCGAACTCGACTACCTGGAACTGCGTTCATCGACTCTCGAACCGGTCGAGGCTGTCCTTGCCGGGGGCAATGCCCGGCTCCTCGTCGCGGCCAGGGTCGGCCCCACCCGGCTGATCGACAACGCGGCAATCCCGCTCGGCGTCTCGATCGACGGCCATCCGACCGTGTCGGCTTCCCCGACCTCCGAGCCCCGGCAGCCCGGGGCCGATTCCACGCCCGCTCGGGCAGCTCAGTAGGAAAGGCGACACAGATGTTGCGCACCATGATGAAATCCAAGATCCACCGGGCCACCGTGACCCACGCCGATCTGCACTATGTCGGTTCGGTGACCGTCGACCAGGATCTGCTCGACGCCGCCGATCTGCTGGAGGGCGAGCAGGTCTGCATCGTCGACATCGACAACGGCGCCCGCCTCGAGACCTATGTCATCGCGGGCGAGCGCGGGTCCGGCGTCATCGGAATCAACGGCGCCGCAGCGCATCTGGTGCATCCGGGCGATCTGGTCATCCTCATCGCCTACGGCATGATGAACGAGCAGGAGATCGCGGGTTACGCCCCCAAGGTCGTCTTCGTCGACGACCGCAACCGCCCGACCGACCTCGGTTCGGATCCGGCGCACGCGCCGCAGGGTTCGGGCCTGACCTCGCCGCGCTCGCTGAACGCGGCCGATCGTCCCGCGCCCCTGGCCTTCGCCTGACGAGCACCGCGACCAACGGGATCGGTTGAGCAATGCTGCTGACCATCGATGTCCGCAATACGAGTATCGAACTGGGATTGTTCTCCGGAAGCGGTTCGCACGCGAAATTGGCGCGGCACTGGCGGATGCACACGAATCCGCTGCTGACCGCCGACGAATTCGCCATGCAGGTGCGTGGACTGGTCGGCGAACATCTGGAACAGGTCGTCGGCGTCGCCGCGCTGTCGACCGTGCCGCCGGTGCTGCGGGAATTACGCACGATGCTGGACCGCTACTGGCATCACGTTCCGCACGTGGTGGTCGAACCGGGTGTGCGCACCGGAATTCCGCTGTTGGTCGACAATCCGAAGGAGATCGGCGCCGATCGGATCGTGAACACCCTTGCCGCGCATCACCGTTTCGAAAAAGCGGCGATCGTCGTGGATTTCGGCACGGCGACCACGGTCGATCTGGTCTCGGCCAAGGGTGAATTTCTCGGCGGCGTGCTCGCGCCGGGTGTGGAGATCTCCAGCGAAGCCCTGATCGAAAGGGCCGCGCTGCGCCGGGTGGAATTGGCGAGACCGCGTTCGGTGGTCGGTAAGAACACCGTCGAGGCCATTCAATCCGGGGCGGTCTTCGGATTCGCGGGCATGGTGGACGGACTCATCGATCGCATACGCGACGAGTTCGACGCCTTCGCGGGCGACGATGTCGCGGTGGTGGCGACGGGGTTCAGCGCGCCGCTGATCGTCCCCGAGTCCGAGACCATCGACCATCACGAACCGCATCTCACCCTGATCGGCCTGCGCCTGGTCTACGAGCGCAATCAGCTGCGCCGAAAATGAACCGGTGGGGCGTAGATCACTGTCGAGCGGGTGTTGCTCATCGCGGATCCGCTGCTATGCTCGCCCCTGTGTATTACGGCGTGAGCACCCAGGATCTGAATACGGAGTGTTGTCGAGGCTGATATGGCCTCGACAGTTCGAGGCTGACTACGTCCCTCGACCGTCGCACAAATCCTGGAGATTCGCTCATGCGTTCTTCCGTCCTTTCCCTTACTTCCGGACGTGATCGCCATTCGGCCGTTCCGCCGATCGATCGAGCCGTGGCCTCCGCGTTGCCGACGCGGTTGCGTCCCGCGGATCTGTTGCGCCTGACCGACGAGGGCGCCGAAGACGTCCTGGCGGGACGTTACGACCATCTGCTGCCCGACCATGGCATCTGGCCGTCCGAGGAGCGCTGGGCCACCCGGTTGCTCTCCGACGACGAGGTCGATGTCTGGCTGATCAGTTGGACGCCGGGAAAATCCACCGAATTGCACGACCACGCGGGTTCGCTCGGCGCGCTCACCGTGCTCAGCGGCGCTCTGTCGGAATTCCGCTGGAATGGCACCGAATTGCGCAGCCGCACGTTGGCCGCGGGCGATCAGGCTTCTTTCCCTATCGGCTGGGTGCACGATGTCATGCGCGCGCCCGCCGCCGTGGAATCGGCCGGCCCGCTCGAACCCACCCTGAGTGTGCACGCGTATTCGCCGCCGCTCACCGCCATGTCGTACTACGAGGTGACCGGTCACGGCACCCTGCGACGTACCTCGACCGTTCTCACCGACCAGCCCGAAGGTGATATGTGATGAGCCGCCTGACCATCGATCAGATGCTCGACAACGCGCGCGCCCGTTTGAATCGGATCTACGCCTTCGAATTGCCGGAGGCACTCGCCAGGGGAGCGATTCTGGTCGATATCCGGCCGCAGGCCCAGCGTGGCCGTGAGGGCACCCTGCCCGGCGCGCTCGTCATCGAACGGAATGTGCTGGAGTGGCGGCTCGATCCGACCAGTTCCGCGCGGTTGGCCACGGCCACCGATCACGACGTGGAATGGATCATCCTGTGCTCGGAGGGTTATACCTCCAGCCTGGCCGCGGCGTCGCTGCAAGAACTCGGCCTGCACCGGGCGACCGATCTGGTCGGCGGCTACCAGGCATTGAAGGCGGCCGGACTGCTGACCATCGGAATCCGCGCGTCGCACTTCACCCGCGAGGTGGCTTCGCTGGCTTCGCTGTAATTCGGCGATCGACTCCCGCGTCGAGTTTTTCGGCGACGCAATAGGTTTCGGACGGCCCCCGGTTATCGCCGGGTCCGCCGCCGGGTAACGCCGTGCGCCGAGGCGGGGAGAAATCGGCATCGGACCGGCATTCGCGCGGCACTGCCCGGGCGGCTCGCAAAACGATTTCCGCTGCCCGCTAGGGTAGTTGGTTGTGAGTGAGCGTAGCGAGCGATCCATAGGCGCAGCAGCATTGCTCGCGACCCCGCCGAGCGTCAGCGACGGGCGGTCGTGAGCACCCCGCAACCCCCTTCTTCCGAGCCTACGAAGGCGTCGGCTGCCGGGGGCAAGTCGGGCCGTCCCGCACCGGCCGTCGACGACATTCCCGAGCAGATCCGCATTCGGCGGGACAAGCGGGAACGGTTGCTCGAGTCGGGCACCGAGGCCTATCCCGTCGTGGTGCCGCGGACCCATACTCTCGCCGAAATTCGTGCCGCCTATCCGGACCTGGCTGCCGATACCAACACCGGATTACAGGTCGGCGTCGCGGGTCGCGTGATTTTCCTGCGCAATACCGGAAAGCTCTGTTTCGCGACGCTGCAGGAGGGCGACGGCACCAAGTTGCAGGCGATGATCAGCCTGAACGGTGTCGGCCCCGACGCGCTCGCGGCCTGGAAGTCCGACGTCGATCTGGGCGATTTCGTATTCGTCCACGGCGAGGTGATCGCGTCGCGGACCGGTGAATTGAGCGTCATGGCCGATTCCTGGTCCATGTCGGCCAAGGCGCTGCGGCCGCTGCCGGTGGCCCACAAGGAGATGAACGAGGAATCGCGCGTTCGGCAGCGCTATGTCGATCTGATCGTGCGTCCCGAGGCCAGGGAAATGGCGCGGACCAGGGTCGGTGTGGTGCGCGCGCTTCGTGCCGCGCTGGATCGCCGCGGTTTTCTCGAGGTCGAGACCCCGATGCTGCAAACCCTGCACGGCGGTGCGGCGGCGCGACCCTTCGTCACCCATTCCAATGCCCTCGATTTGGACCTCTACCTTCGAATCGCGCCCGAGTTGTTCCTGAAACGATGCGTGGTCGGCGGCCTGGAGAAGGTCTTCGAGATCAACAGGAACTTCCGCAACGAAGGCGCCGACTCCACACATTCGCCGGAGTTCGCGATGCTCGAAACTTACGAGGCATACGGCACCTATGACGACTCGGCCAGGATGACCCGGGAATTGGTGCAGGAAGTCGCGCAGGAAGCGTTCGGCACCCAGGTGGTCATGCTCGCCGACGGCACCGAATATGATCTGCGCGGCGAGTGGGCGACGGTCGAGATGTACCCGTCGCTGTCCGATGCGCTGGGCGTAGCGGTCACCCCGGAAACTTCGGTCCCGGAATTGCTTGCGCTCGCCGATCGGGTCGGCCTGGAAATTCCCGCGGGTAAGGGCTACGGGCACGGCAAACTCGTCGAGGAACTCTGGGAGCATCAGTACGGCGACAAGTTGTATGCGCCGACTTTCGTTCGTGACTTCCCGGTGGAGACTTCTCCGCTCACCAGACAGCATCGGAGCAAGCCCGGAGTTACCGAGAAGTGGGATCTCTATGTTCGCGGCTTCGAGTTGGCAACGGGCTATTCGGAGTTGGTGGATCCGGTGATCCAGCGCGAACGCTTCGTGGATCAGGCACGGCTTGCCGCCGCCGGTGACGACGAGGCTATGGTGTTGGACGAAGACTTCCTCGCCGCGATGGAGCACGGCATGCCGCCGACAACCGGAACGGGTATGGGAATCGATCGGTTGTTGATGGCGCTGACAGGTTTGGGAATCCGAGAAACGATACTGTTCCCAATTGTGCGTCCGGTCACTCGCTGAGCGCTGGATTGCATAGCCGAAGTCTCGTCTTGGAATTTTTAGAATTCGAGGTATTCTTGCCTCGGGTAATCGGCCTAGTATGCGGGTCGCACGATTTCGAGAGGACGTTCATCTCATGGCAAAGAAGGTCACCGTTAGCCTGATCGACGATGTCGACGGTGAGTCCATCGCGGACGAGACCATCGAGTTCGCGATCGACGGTGTTTCGTACGAGATCGACCTGTCGTCGGCCAATGCTTCGAAGCTTCGTGACGAGCTGGAGCAGTGGGTTTCCAGCGCGCGCCGGGTCAGTGGTCGTCGGCGCGTCAAAGCCGCAGCCGGTGCCGCGGCGAGTCCGAAGAGCCGGGTCTCGATCGACCGGGAACAAAGTGCCGCAATTCGTGAGTGGGCTCGCCGGAATGGGCACAAGGTATCCGCGCGGGGTCGTATCTCCGCCGACATCACCGACGCTTACAACAAGGCTGCGAAGAGCTGAAATCGAATTCGGGCTGCCGCCCCGGGCGAAATCGTGCGACGCCGGGGTGGCAGCTTCGTTTGTGATACTGCCCGGGTATGACCGGTGTCGGTCGTGGTAGGCGGTTCCGACATCGTTGCGCCATAGTGGGAGGGTCGGGTAATCGAGGTGCTCGGTCGACGACCCCACGCGATCTTGCTCGGACCACCCCGGCGCGGCACCATGGAAGCCGTGCGAAGGATGTCACTGGCGGTATGGAGAGACGAGGTATCGGCGCAGTGACAGGATTCATCGGATCATTGTTGCGATTCACCGATGACGCCGGCCGTCAGCAGGAGATCATGCTGACCCCCGACCGGCAGCGGATCACCATCGGACGTTCCCCCCAGGCCGATCTGACCCTGAGCTGGGATGCCGAGGTCTCCCGCCTGCACGCGGCGGTCGAGTACATCGGCGCGCACTGGACCATCGTCGACGATGGTCTGTCCCGCAACGGAACGTTCGTCAACGGTGAGCGGCTGGTCGGCAGACACCGGCTGATGGCCGGTGATCGCATCCGGGTCGGCACCTCGCTGGTGTCCTTCCACGATTTCGGCAGTGTGGCCGAGGACGCCACGCGCACCGCCAGCGGCTCCATCCCCACGATGCGCTCGCTGACCGAAACCCAGCGGTCGGTTCTGATCGCGCTGTGCAGGCCGTACAAGAACGGCGCCAGTTTCGCGACACCCGCGTCCAATCAGGCGATCGCCGAGGAATTGTTCCTCAGCGTCGACGCCATCAAGACACATCTGCGCGCGCTGTTCGCCAAGTTCGGTGTGGAGAGTTTGCCGCAGAATCAGAAACGCGTGCGGCTGGCCTTTCTCGCCATGCAGAGCGGCATCATCTCCGACCGGGATCTGTGATCGGCGCCCCCTCGGGGGCGGTAGACGATCGAACAGGTAGCCGAGATTCTCGGCCATGGAGGAGCCCGCCCGGAAACGGTTGACTCGGATGTATCGAGCCCGACCGTGATCGGGAGGGGTTTTCCGAGGCAGGAGAAAAGAATATGTTCGCGCTCCGAATCGCCGTCCTGGTGGCGGCCACACTCGCGACGGGATTGATCGCGGGGGTTTTCTACGCCTACGCCATGTCGGTGATGCCCGCGCTCGGCCGCGGCGACGATCGCACGATCATCGCCGTGATGCAGAAGATCAACGTGGTGATCATCAATCCGTGGTTCCTCGTCGGATTCGTCGGCACGCTCGTCTTCGGTGTCGCCGCGGCGGCACTGCATCTCGGCGCCGATCACCGCGCGACATTGATCTGGATCGGGATCGCCTTGGCGCTCAATGTGGTCGCCTTCGCTGTCACGGGCACCCTCAATGTGCCGTTGAACGATCAACTCGCCTCGGCCGGTGACGTCGCCGCGCTCGCGGACCCGGCCGCGGTCCGCGCCGATTTCGAATCCGCCTGGGTCCGTTGGAATATCGTCAGGGCGGTACTGCACACCGCGGCGTTCCTGGTGCTGTGCGGCGCGTTGTTCGTCGCCGGAATGCAGCACGGCCGCGCGAACGCGTCAGCGGCTCCGGGTGCGACCGAAACCTCGGAGGCCGCGTCGATGTCCGGTACCGGACACCCCGGCCCGTACGCGGGCAGGCAGGGCATAGGAGCACGCGCCCTCGGGTGATTACCCTGGAGGGACGTAACGCGGGTCTCGCGACCCGCGGGACGGCCGATCCGGCGCGTTCGTCGTTCGCCACACCGATTCCACGGTGTGGCGAGCGCCGCGGTTATGAAGGATGATGCGGAGAAGCGGCCGATGCGGGGTCGGGAGTCCGTTGTTCGCTGTAGGCAAAACCTGCACGGAAACGAATCCCGCATCGCTCACGTTGTGAGTGAATGACGGTGCTGTCACCGGCCCCCAATAGGGTGGACCGGCGGCGGCTCGAACCCCTGCCAACTAGAGTGGAGGCGGGGACCGCAACCCCCGGGCTTCATGGCAGGCTGACGACCACAGGTTGGACAACAGCACTGAAGCGTCGGACGCCAGTGAAGGCTTGAGCAGGAGAGTGAGGGAGCGATGTTCGAGAGGTTCACCGACCGCGCGAGGCGTGTCGTTGTCCTGGCCCAAGAAGAGGCCCGGATGCTCAACCACAACTACATCGGCACCGAGCACATCCTGCTTGGGTTGATCCACGAGGGCGAGGGCGTCGCGGCGAAGTCGCTGGAATCCCTCGGCATTTCGTTGGAGGGTGTGCGCAGCCAGGTGGAGGAGATCATCGGCCAGGGTCAGCAGGCCCCGTCCGGTCACATCCCCTTCACCCCGCGGGCGAAGAAGGTGCTGGAACTGAGCCTGCGCGAAGCGCTGCAGCTCGGTCACAACTACATCGGCACCGAGCACATCCTGCTCGGGCTGATCCGCGAGGGCGAGGGCGTCGCCGCCCAGGTGCTCGTCAAACTGGGCGCCGACCTCAATCGGGTCCGTCAGCAGGTCATCCAGCTGCTGTCCGGGTACCAGGGCAAGGAAGCCGTCGAATCCGGCACGCGGAGTGAGGCGGGTACGCCGTCCACCTCGTTGGTGCTCGACCAGTTCGGTCGCAACCTGACCCAGGCCGCGCTCGAGGGCAAACTCGACCCGGTCATCGGCCGCTCGAAGGAAATCGAGCGCGTCATGCAGGTGCTGAGCCGCCGCACCAAGAACAACCCGGTGCTGATCGGCGAGCCCGGTGTCGGTAAGACCGCCGTCGTCGAGGGCCTCGCGCAGGCCATCGTCAACGGCGAGGTCCCCGAGACCCTCAAGGACAAGCAGCTCTACACCCTCGACCTGGGTTCCCTGGTCGCGGGCAGCCGCTACCGCGGTGATTTCGAGGAGCGCCTGAAGAAGGTGCTCAAGGAGATCAACACCCGCGGCGACATCATCCTGTTCATCGATGAGCTGCACACGCTCGTCGGTGCGGGCGCGGCCGAGGGCGCTATCGACGCGGCCTCGATCCTGAAGCCGAAACTGGCCCGTGGTGAACTCCAGACCATCGGCGCGACCACCCTCGACGAGTACCGCAAGTACATCGAGAAGGACGCCGCCCTGGAACGCCGCTTCCAGCCGGTCCAGGTGGGCGAGCCGACCGTCGAGCACACCATCAACATCCTCAAGGGTCTGCGTGACCGCTACGAGGCACACCACCGGGTCTCCATCACCGATGGCGCCCTCGTCGCCGCCGCCACCCTGGCCGACCGCTACATCAACGACCGGTTCCTCCCGGACAAGGCGATCGACCTGATCGACGAGGCGGGCGCGCGCATGCGCATCCGTCGCATGACCGCTCCGCCGGACCTGCGCGAATTCGACGACAAGATCGCCGACGCGCGCCGGGAGAAGGAAAGCGCCATCGACGCGCAGGACTTCGAGAAGGCCGCGCGGCTGCGCGACAAGGAGAAGCAGCTCGTCGCCAAGCGCGCCGAGCGGGAGAAGCAGTGGCGTTCGGGTGACCTGGACGTCGTGGCCGAGGTCGACGACGAGCAGATCGCCGAGGTGCTGGCCAACTGGACCGGTATCCCCGTCTTCAAGCTCACCGAGGAGGAGACCACCCGTCTGCTCCGCATGGAGGACGAGCTGCACAAGCGGATCATCGGCCAGGAGGATGCCGTCAAGGCGGTCTCCAAGGCGATCCGCCGCACTCGCGCCGGCCTGAAGGATCCGAAGCGTCCGTCCGGTTCGTTCATCTTCGCCGGTCCGTCCGGTGTCGGTAAGACCGAGCTGTCCAAGGCGCTGGCGAACTTCCTGTTCGGCGACGACGACGCGCTCATCCAGATCGACATGGGCGAGTTCCACGACCGCTTCACCGCCTCGCGCCTGTTCGGTGCCCCTCCCGGGTACGTGGGCTACGAGGAGGGCGGCCAGCTCACCGAGAAGGTGCGGCGCAAGCCGTTCTCGGTCGTGCTGTTCGACGAGATCGAGAAGGCCCACCAGGAGATCTACAACACCCTGTTGCAGGTCCTCGAGGACGGTCGTCTCACCGACGGCCAGGGCCGCACCGTCGACTTCAAGAACACGGTGCTGATCTTCACCTCGAACCTCGGCACCTCGGATATCTCGAAGGCCGTCGGTCTCGGCTTCACCCAGTCCAACAACGAGGGCTCGAACTACGAGCGGATGAAGCTCAAGGTCAACGACGAGCTGAAGAAGCATTTCCGGCCCGAGTTCCTCAACCGCATCGACGACGTCATCGTGTTCCACCAGCTCACGACCGATCAGATCGTGCAGATGGTCGATCTGATGATCGAGCGCGTCGGCAAGCAGTTGAAGAACAAGGACATGTCGATGGAGCTGTCGGCGCAGGGCAAGGCGCTGCTGGCCAAGCGTGGATTCGATCCGGTGCTCGGTGCGCGGCCGCTGCGTCGCACCATCCAGCGCGAGATCGAGGATCAGCTCTCGGAGAAGATCCTCTTCGGCGAGATCGGCCCCGGACAGACCGTCTTCGTCGACGTCGAGGGCTGGGACGGCGAAGGTTCCGGCGAGGACGCCAAGTTCACCTTCACCCCCAAGGCGAAGCTGACCAAGGCCCCCGCCGCCGAGGACAAGCCCGAAGTCGTGCTGACCGGCGCGACCGAAGGCCCGACCGAGGCCGCCTCGGGCGAGTAGTCGACCACGAAAAGGCCCACCCACGGTTCACGCCGTGGATGGGCCTTTTTCGTGTTCTGTTGCCCGGGCCCTCAGCCCCACACCATCAGCGCCGCCTGCCCCTCGGCCGCGGTGTCGATGAAGAAATGCCGTAATCGGCGATAGTTGTCGAGCAGGTAGTCCAGCGCCCATTCGGTGGCCCAGATATTCGGGTACACGTCCGCGTCTTCCATCTGCTTCGGGTCGTACCGGTCGAGCAGGTCGGAGAACGGCACGTCCCGCATGGCTACGGCCGCGCGTTCCACATCGGCCGTACTCCACCCGGACATGGTGCCCTCGTCACCGATCGTGCGACCGTCTTCGAGCAGATCGACACCGAGCCCGGCCGTGCGCATGAGATAGCGGATCCCGTCCCATGACTTGTCGAGATCGACCCGGGCGTATCCGGCTCTCGGCCCCGTCGCGACGAGTTCGGTCACCGCGTCGGCATCTGTGAGCACGCTCGCCAACTCCTCGGTGGTGATCGCCGCGAAGCTCATGATCATGCCCATATTCGACCCCCGGTCGTTCTTTCGGTCAAAGTGCCGCGACGGTATCAGCGTGCGCCGACAGCGCGCGACCGCGCATCCCGCCACGCTCTACTACCCGATCGGAATCCACATCGACCGTCGTTACTCGTCGACCGTTCGGTGGGTACGACGGCGTACCGTGGACAGCGTTCGAGATATTCACTACCAGGGGCAGTGAGATGACGAATGCCGAACTGACTTTGCTGGCCGTACTGCTCGATCGTTCCGGTTCCATGCAATCGATCAAGTCCGATACCGACGGCGGTTTCGACGCCTATATCGAAGAACAGCGCGCGTTGGCGGGAAGCACCCGGGTGACGCTGGCGCAATTCGACACCGAGTACGAATGCCTCTACGCCGATCTGCCGATCGAGCGGGTGCCCGCGCTGGATCTGCGTCCACGCGGCGGCACGGCTCTCTACGACGCGGTCGGGAAACTGGTCACCGAGGTCGGCGAAAGCCTGGCCGACCGACCGGAGAACGAGCGGCCGGGCACGGTGATCGTGGTCGTGCTCACCGACGGTCACGAGAATTCCAGCAGGGAATGGACTCACGAGGCGGTGCGCGCCTTGATCACGCAGCAGCAGGAGGTCTACTCCTGGGATTTCCTTTTCCTCGGCGCGAATATGGACGCGGTGCGGATCGGTTCGCAGATGGGCTTCGACCCGCGCCGATCCATCACCTACACCGCGGCTCCCGCAGGTGTGGCCGGTGCGTTCCGGGCGGGCGCGGCCTATTCGGCGCGCCGCCGTACGGCGCCAGCGGCGGCCTGGGACGGCGGCTTCTCCGACGAGGAGCGCGCGGCGGCGCAGCCGGGGCAGGAACAGGTCTAGATCGCGCGAGGCGGCGGTGTCCCGAGTTCGACGCGGCTATTGCCAGCCCGGGCGGACGAGTCCCGACTCGTAGGCGAGCACCACCAGTTGGGTACGGTCGCGTGCGCCGAGTTTGGTGAGAATCCGGCTGACATGCGTGCGCGCGGTGGCCGGGCTCAGGAACAGTCGCGCACCGATCTCGGCATTGGTCAGCCCCTCGGCGACCAGCGTCATCACTTCACGTTCGCGATCGGTGAGTTCGGTCAGCGCCGTGTCCGGCGGGGGCTTGGCACGCGCCGAGAATTCGGCGATCAGACGGCGGGTGACGCCGGGTGACAGCAGCGCCTCGCCCTCGGCGACCACCCGCACCGCGCGCAGCAGATCCGCGGGTTCGGTGTGTTTGACCAGGAAACCCGTCGCTCCGCAGCGCATCGCCTCGAAAACGTATTCGTCGAGTTCGAAGGTGGTCAGCACGACCACCCGCACCCCGGACAGCCGCGCGTCCTCGGCGATCAGCTTCGTCGCGGCCAGGCCGTCCAGGATCGGCATCCGGATATCCATCAGCACCACGTCGGGGGCGAGGCTGCGCGTCATCCGGACGGCCTGTTCGCCGTTGTCCGCCTCGCCGACCACCTCGATATCGTCCTGGGCGTCGAGCAGCGCGACGAATCCGCCGCGCACCAGCGCCTGGTCGTCGGCGACGAGCACCCGGATGCTCACCGTGGCCGCCGTCCGGTGCCTATCACGGCTCCCGCGGCGTCGACTCGTCCGGGAGCGAAGCGTTCCGACCGTTCGATTCGGTCGCCGCCATGACCCGCACGGGCAGCCGGGCCGCGACACGGAAGCCGCCGCTGGGGCGTGGGCCCGCCGTGAGCTGGCCGCCGAGCGCGTGCGCCCGCTCGCGCATGCCGATGATGCCGTTGCGGCCGCCGGTGGTCGACTTCGCCTGTGGCGCGGTGGGTCTGGTGTTGTCGATCGTCAGGTCCACCGATTCGGCGGTGTAGCGCACCGTGACCGTCGCTCCCGCGCCGGGCGCGTGCGTGGCCACGTTGGTGAGCGATTCCTGGATGATGCGGGCCGCGGCGACATCGAGCACGCTCGGCAGTTTCGTCGGGGAGCCGATGACCCGGGTGTCGACGTGCACACCGGCCGCGCGGGTGCGCTGCAACAGGCCGTCGAGATCATCGATACTCGGCGTCGGGGTGCGTGGCGCGGGTGCGGGTTGCGGTTCGGTCACGACACGCTGCGCGCTGTTGCGGACACCGTCGTCGCCGTCGCGCCGGACGCCGAAGAGGTTGCGATACAGCGTCGTCCGGCCGTGTGATTCGGTCCGATCCGGTTCGGGCTCTTCCGCGGCGGCCCCGGAGACCGAACCGGCGCGAATCGTCTGTAGCAGGACGTGTACTTCGGCGAGCGCTTCCTTGCTGGCCGTCTTGATCGCGGCCAGCGCCGTGGCGGCCTGCTGCGGTTTCCTGTCGAACAGTTCCAGCGCCACCGAGGACTGCACGTTGATGAGCGAAAGACTGTGCGCCAGAACGTCGTGCAATTCGCGGGCGATGGCGAGACGTTCCTCGCTCGCCCGCCGTTCCAGTTGGGCCTCCTCGTCGCGACGCGCCGCTTCGACGCGCTGTGCGCGGGCCTCAAGCACCGCTCGACGTTGACGGATCCCCTCTGCCACCGCCACCAGTACGCCCAGCCAGGCCATGATGCCGAACTGCTGCCAGGCGTCGGTCGGGCGACCGATCAAATGCGGTACCGGCCAGACCATCAACAGGTATCCCGCGGGCACCAACGGGTAAGTCCACCATCGTGATCCGATGATCGCCGCGGTGAGGAAGGAGATGACAAGCGAAATGAAGATCGGGCCGTATCCGTAGTCGAGCGCGAGGTAGATCCCGGCCGCCGCGAGCGCGATCAGCAGCACCGCGAGCGGCTGACGCCTGCGGAATACCAGCGCGATCGGCCCCGCGAGCAGCAGGATGTAGCCGAACAGATCCAGCGACTGCGCATCGTCCTGGCCCAGATTCGCCGCGCGTCCCCCCAGTACCTGCACGACCGCGACGGCGAAGGCGAGTCCACAGTCCCACAGGACCGAGCCACGATTGGGTATGCCTGGCGCTCTCACCCCTGTGAGACTAGTCCGCCTCCTCGCATATTCCGCCGGTCGCGGGTACACGAAGTACACCGCCCGGATAAGCCGCGCCGCGTACCCGGACGACCGCCGCGCGACGTACCCGCCCGTGTCGCCCGCGATGGATTCGCTCGAGCATGGCGGATATCGGCCGTCGTCGTCGCCGGTAGACCACGTGGTAGCGGGAGCGCTTCGCGGCAGCGGGAACTCGTGCGCGCGCGACGGGAGCCGATCGGTGCGGGTTACCCGTTCCGAGTAGCGAATTCCAGGTTCGGCGGGGTCGTCCGGGTATTGTCCAGTCATGTCCGACCAGCCGATTCGCTTTCCGGATCTCTCCGCTCGTCCGCACGAGCTCAAAGTCGAGCGCGTCATGTCAGCACCACCGGCGTTGCTATACGCGGCACTCACCCAGGGTTTCGATATCTGGTTTGCCGCACCCGGTTCGGTGTTGATGAAGCCCGCGGTGAACGAGCCCTTCTTCTTCGAGACCGAGCACGCGGGCAACCGCTATCCGCATTACGGCCGATTCCTTCGCCTGGAACCGGAACGCCTGGTCGAACTGACCTGGGTCACCGGCGCCGACGGGACCGAGGGCGCGGAAACCGTCGTCACCTTCCAATTCGTCCATCAGCCGCGCGGTATCCGACTTCGCTTGCGGCACGCGGGTTTTCCGAACGAGGCGGCGCGCGATCGGCATCTGGTGGCCTGGCCGCTCGTACTCGAGCAGCTCGATCGCCGTACCGGCACCGTGGACTGAATCCGGCGAGTAGGTTCGTCTGCGATCGCATCGAATTCTGTGACTTCTGTGAAAGGACCGTGATGCCTACTCGTACCGCGCGCACCGCTTGGACCGGCGGCCTCCAGGACGGCTCGGGCCAGGTCGAACTGGCCAGCTCGGGTGTCGGCAAATACGACGTGTCGTTCCCGAAGCGTTCCGCCGAGGACGCCGACGGCACCACCAGCCCCGAGGAGCTGATCGCCGCCGCGCACTCCTCCTGCTACGCCATGGCGCTCTCGGCGCAGATCGGTAACGCGGGTGGAACGCCGGAGAGCCTGGATGTCAGCGCCGACGTCACCCTCGGTCCGGATCCGGCGGGCGGATTCCGGATCACCGGGATCAAGCTGACCGTGCGTGGCCGGGTGTCCGGCCTCGACGCCGACGGTTTCGCGGCCGCCGCGGCCGCGGCCAAGGCCGGATGCCCGGTGAGCAAGGCGCTCGCGGGCGTCGACGAGATCTCCCTCGACGCCGCGCTGGTCTGACGCACCGACTTCCCGCGCACACGAGAGGTCGGTGCGCGGGAAGTTCCGGCGACGCGAGACGCTGACCGGATACGGCGCGGATCTCGATGTCGAGGTGCCGCGAACCGCCCTGAATCTCGACGGCGTCACCGGCGGAAGTGGTTCCGCGCGGCAGGTCTGTACATCGCGACGACGGCGATCGGTACGGCGAGGATGTGGATGATTCGCAGGGTCGCCACCAGCACGTCGTCGACGGTCGCGCCGGTGAGGATCGCGCCGAGGTCATCGGCATCGAGCGCGGCGGTCAGGGGTTCGATCAGCAGCGATGCCAGGCCGACGACGCCGATGCCGAATGTCAGCAGCAGCCGGGCCCATCGATCGCCGTGCGTCATCCGGATCGCCACCAGTAGTACGGCCAGATACAGGACGCAGCGCGTCGTCAGCCCGATCGCGAGGTCCGTGGGTTCGACGTCGGAATCGTCCGGCGCGATCGCGATCCGTGCGATCGTCTCGGCGATCCCGGCCAGCAGCGCTACGACCAAGGCCAGATACGCGACCGCGACCGGACGCGGCACGTGATCGGCTCGACGCAGCGACGCGGGAACGGAAAAGGCAGTGTCGGTCATGAGTCCGACACTGCCTTCGTCCATGCGAAGCGCGGATCACACCGCGGTAGCGACTTCTTCCCGTACCGGGGTAGTGGATCGGGTGGTGAATTCGGTCAGGAACGCGAAGCCGAGGCCGAGCGCGGCCCAGAGCGTCGCGGTCTGCGCCAGTGACGCCACCCGGAACTGCCACAGTAGGCTCGCCGGGAAATCCGCCTTCACCTCGTCGACGCCTGGCAGCAGGACGTAGCCGAGCGTGACGACGACGACGAAGGCCGCGACCCCGCCGATCAGTCGGAGCGTGTCGAGTTTTCCGTGCAGCGATTTGTACACGTAGACCCCCGCGCCGACGGCGACGAGACCCAACAGGACCGACGCCACCCACAGCAAGGTGCGGTCGTTGATGGTTTCCGGGTCGCCCACCGCGGGCGGGTTCGCCGGATATTTGAAGAACGGCACCGCCGCGATGGCAAGCCATCCGCCGATGCCGAGTCCGAGCGCCAGCCTCGGACCCGAAAGCGTGGTGAAACGTCGCGCGTGATGCGCCGCCGCCGCGAAGATCGCGCCGAAGGCCATACCGCCGAGTCCGAGCGCGAGGAACTGCCCGGCCTTCTGGCCGTCCCGGCTCACCAGGGGTTCCTCTTCGTCACCGTGGGTGTGACCCGCTGGTTCGGCCGCCTCCTGATGCGCCGGTTCCGAGGCCGACGCGGCCTCTTCGATGGCGATGGCGGCGTCGATCTTGGGTTCACCGACGAAGTAGCCGACTGTCGCGGCCAGCAGGCCGGCGATCAAGCCGGCCAGCAGGCCACGTAACAGCAGGGTTTTCAAAGAGCCGCCCAGCGGGACGGCGGTCGTCGGTGGTGTCAGTGGCACGGAACACCCAGCAGGTGGCGGCCATCGTGCATCAACTCGTGCATGAACATCCCACTGCGTGAGATGGCGCCCTGGTCGAAACCGACCAGGTACAGCGTGAGCAGTGCGAGAAGTACGACACCTACTGTGATGAGAACGGTCGCCAACGATTCGGCGGTCCGGCTCGGTGAATGCGCGATGGCCATTCGAGTCCTCCTAGGGATGCGCGTCCCGTCGAGTTGATGCGACGGTGCCGGCGTCTGGCTTTCCGGCACCGGGACTCGGTGCGTGGAACACAGTGGCGCGACCGCTCCGGATTTCCACCGGATGACCTGGTCACCATCGCTCTATCACTCGAACTGTGACACCTGGCCGCACTCCGCGTCAATACGGGCCGTGGCGCGTGCCCCCGCGCACGGCGCGTCTACCGGCACGTCCGATACCCGCGACTGCCGGTAGACCGCCCGATTCGCTCAGGAACCGGAGGTGGCGGGCACGTCGATGACGACCTCGAATTCGAGCAGCGAAGCACCCGTCGACACCGGCTTCTGCCCGCCCCCGCCCGCGTGCGCCGTGCGCGCGGGCCCATCCCGCCACGCGGCAAAAGACTCCTCGGTATCCCACTGGGTGACGACGAAGTACCGATCGTCCCCCGCCACGGGCCGCAGCAATTGGAAGCCGAGGAACCCCGGCGACCCCTCCACCGCGTGCGCCCGATGGGCGAACCGCTTCTCCAACTCGGGGCCCGCGCCCTCGGGAACCTCGATCGCGTTGATCTTCACAACAGCCATGCCCCCGACAATACGGAGATACCGCCCCGAGTCCCACAAC
>NZ_JAFMPL010000047.1:0-54330 GCF_019038455.1 Nocardia noduli | reverse complement strand
ACCGTCCACCCCCACCTCGCCCCCCACGGAGCGAGTCTTACGAGCGACCGTTCGCGGCCGTCTCGCGTCCGAGCGGTCGAGACAATGCGACGCAGTCGCGAGTATCGACCGCTCGGACGCGAGACAAAGAGGGCCGCGAACCCCGCGGCCCCCGGGCCGCCAAATACCAGAAAGGGTCGGAATTGAACGCCAGCCAGCTGGAGCAGAGCGACCCGGGGATCAGCACCGATGTGCTCAGTGCTCCCCTGCGGGTGCGCTTCGACTACACACGGTCGGTCGGTCCGACCATCGGCGCGTTTCTCACCGGTTTGCGTGCCCGCAGGGTCGTCGGTGTGCGCGGTTCGGATGGGCGGGTGCTCGTGCCGCCGTCGGAATACGATCCGGTGACGGCCGAACCGCTGACCGAATTCGTCGACGTCGCCGATGTGGGCACCGTCCAGTCCTGGACCTGGGTGCGCGACACCCTGCCGGGACAGCCGTTCGACCGCCCGTTCGCGTGGGCGCTGATCAAGCTGGACGGCGCGGATTCGGCGCTGCTGCACGCCGTCGATGTGGCCTCGCCGGAGGATATCGTCACCGGACTGCGTGTGCGGGCCAGGTGGGCCGAGCGGACCGAGGGCAGCATCAGGGATATCGTCTGCTTCGAACCGGGTGAAACCTCGACCGCCACACCGGATTCCGATACCGATGCCGAACCGGTCACGATGCTCACCACCCCGGTCGATCTCGACTACAAGCACACGGCTTCGCCCCAGGAGAGCGTCTACCTGCGCGGACTCGCCGAGGGCAAACTCATCGGGGCCCGCACCGACGCCGAGGGCAAGGTGTACTTCCCGCCGCGCGGCGCGAACCCGACCAACGGGCTGCCGACCAACGATTTCATCGAACTCTCCGATCACGGCACCGTCACCACGTACTGCATCGTGAACGTGCCGTTCCTCGGACAGCGCATCAAACCACCGTACGTGGCCGCGTACGTACTGCTCGACGGAGCCGATATCCCGGTGTTGCACCTGGTGCTCGGCTGCGACGCGAGCGAGGTCCGCATGGGTATGCGGGTCAAGGCGGTGTGGCGACCGCGCGAGGAGTGGGGTTTCGGCCTGGAGAACGTCGACCACTTCGAACCGACCGGCGAGCCCGATGCCGACTACGACACTTACAAGCATCACCTCTGAGAGGCGCTGTCCCCATCATGAATGAGCGTTCCACCGACATCGCGGTCGTGGGCTTCGCCCACGCGCCGCACGTGCCGGAAACCTACGGCACCACCAACGGTGTCGAGATGCTGGTGCCCTGTTTCCAGCAGCTCTACACCCGTCTGGGCATCACCAAGACCGATATCGACTTCTGGTGCTCGGGCTCCTCGGATTTCCTTGCCGGGCGCGCCTTTTCGTTCATCTCCGCGATCGATTCGATCGGCGCGGTGCCGCCGATCAACGAATCGCACGTGGAGATGGACGCGGCTTGGGCGCTGTACGAGGCGTTCGTGAAATTGAAGTCGGGACAGGCCACCACGGCGCTGGTCTACGGCTTCGGCAAGTCCTCCGCGGGCACCTTGCGTCAGATCCTGACGATGCAACTGGACCCGTATGTGGTGGCCCCGCTGTGGCCGGATTCGGTGTCCATCGCCGGACTTCAGGCCCGCGCCGGCATCGATGCGGGACGCTGGACCGAACGGGATATGGCCGCGGTCGCCGCGGGTTCCGACGCCGATATCGAAAGTCTGCTCGCCACACCGTATGTGGCCGATCCACTGCGCGCCCACGATGTCGCGCCGATCACCGACGGTGCGGCGGCGATCGTGCTCGCGGTCGGCGACAGGGCCCGCGAACTCTGTGAGCGTCCGGCCTGGATCACCGGAATGGCGCACCGCGTCGACAGTCCGGTGCTCGGCGCACGGGATCTGACCGTCTCGCCTTCGACCTCCGCTGCGGCACAGCAGGTCACCGGCGGTGACACCAGCGGTTTCGATATCGCCGAATTGCACGCGCCCTACAGTCATCAACAGCTCATCCTGACCGAGGCGATCGGCCTGAAACCAGAGACGACAGTGAACCCGTCCGGTGGCGCGCTCGCGGCCAACCCGATGTTCGCCGCGGGGCTGGAGCGCATCGGCTTCGCCGCCGAGGCGATCATCGCGGGCACCGCCAACCGCGCGCTCGCCCATGCGACCAGCGGCGCGGCACTGCAACAGAACCTCGTGACCGTTCTCGATTCGGAGGCGACCCGATGAGCTTTCCCGCCGCCGTGCTCGGCACCGGACAAACGCATCACGTGACGAAACGAACTGATGTATCGATGGCGGGCCTGTGCCGCGAGGCCATCGATCGCGCCCTTCTCGATTCCGGTCTCACCATGGCCGATATCGACGCGGTCGTCGTCGGTAAAGCGCCGGACTTCTTCGAGGGCGTCATGATGCCCGAACTGTTCATGGCCGACGCGCTCGGCGCGACGGGTAAACCGCTGCTGCGCGTGCACACCGCCGGATCGGTCGGTGGTTCGACAGGCGTGGTCGCCGCCAATCTGGTGCAGGCGGGTGTGCACAAGAAGGTGCTCGCGGTCTCCTGGGAGAAGCAGTCCGAATCGAATGCCATGTGGGCGCTCTCGATTCCGGTGCCGTTCACCATGCCGGTCGGAGCGGGCGCGGGCGGATATTTCGCGCCGCACGTCCGTTCCTATATTCGCCGGTCGAACGCGCCGAGCCATATCGGCGCGATGGTCGCGGTGAAGGATCGGCGCAACGGCGCGAAGAATCCGCTCGCCCACCTCCAGCAGGCCGACATCACCCTGGATTCGGTGCTGGCCTCGCAGATGCTGTGGGATCCCATCCGTTTCGACGAGACCTGCCCCTCCTCCGACGGCGCGTGCGCCGTGGTGATCGGCGACGAGGAATCCGCGACCGCGATCGAAGCCACCGGCCAGAAGGTCGCCTGGATTCACGCCACCGCGATGCGCACCGAACCGACGACCTTCGCCGGACGCGATCAGGTCAGTCCGCAGGCCGGCCGTGATGCCGCGGCCGCGCTGTGGGAAGCGGCCGGTATCACCGATCCGCTCGAGGAGATCGACGCCGCCGAGATCTACGTCCCGTTCTCCTGGTTCGAACCGATGTGGCTGGAGAATCTGGGTTTCGCCGCCCCCGGTGACGGCTGGAAGCTGACCGACAAGGGTGAGACCGAGATCGGCGGACGGATCCCGGTGAATCCGTCGGGCGGCGTGCTCTCCTCCAATCCCATCGGCGCCTCGGGCATGATCCGGTTCGCCGAGGCCGCCAAGCAGGTCATGGGTAAGGCGGGTGACTACCAGGTCGCCGGTGCGCGCAAGGCACTCGGTCACGCCTACGGCGGCGGTTCGCAGTACTTCTCGATGTGGGTCGTCGGGTCGGAACGCCGATGAGCGCGGAGCACCCGGCCAGGGTGGCAGGGCGGGCCTCGCAGGCCGCGGTGCGCGCCAAGGACAAGGCGGCCTGGGTGGCGCTGTTCGCCGCCGACGGGATCGTCGAAGATCCCGTCGGGCCTTCGGGTTTCGACCCGGAGGGTAAAGGCCATCGCGGTGCCGAGGCCATCGCGGCATTCTGGGATCTGGCGATCGCGAAAACCGATTCCATCGAATTCCTCTTCGATGACTCGTTCGCCTGCGGGTCGGAGGTGGCCTTCACCGGCACCATCCGCACCCGTATCGGTGGGCATCAGATCGACGCGGAAGGCGTGTTCACCTACAAGGTCGACGACGCGGGCAGGATCGCCGCCCTGCGCGCGTTCTGGGAAGTCGACCGCGCGATGAGCACGACGAAACCCGTCGACTGAGTCCGCTGCCTTCCCCTCCGGCAGCGAAAGGGCCCCGAACCGGATTCCGGTTCGGGGCCCTTTGCTCGCGAGTGTCAGTGCGCGACCGAACCGGTCCCGTAGTTCACCGGGAATTCCTTGATGCCGTTGAGCCAGCCGGAACGCAGCCGCTTCGGAGCGCCGACCTTGGTGATGTCGGGCAGGTGATCGGCGATGGCGTTGAAGATCAAATCGATCTCGAGCCGCGCCAGGTTCGCGCCGATGCAGAAATGCGCGCCGGTGCCGCCGAAGCCGAGGTGCACGTTGTCCTTACGGGTGATGTCGAACTTCTCCGGATTCTCGAAGACGTCCTCGTCGAAATTCGCCGACCGGTAGAGCATGACCACCCGGTCGCCCTTCTTGATCTGTACGCCGCCGAGTTCGGTGTCCTCCAGCGCGGTGCGCTGGAAGGAGGTGACCGGGGTCGCCCACCGGACGATCTCGTCGGCGGCGGTGGCGGGGCGTTCCTTCTTGAACAGTTCCCACTGATCCGGGTTGTCGATGAACGCGTTCATACCGTGGGTGATGGCGTTGCGCGTCGTCTCGTTGCCCGCGACGGCGAGCATGATCACGAAGAAGCCGAATTCCTCTTCGCTGAGTTTGTCGCCGTCGATATCGGCCTCGATCAGCGTGGTGACCAGGTCGTCTGCGGGCTCGGCCTTGCGCGCGGCCGCCATCTGATAGGCGTAGCCGAGCACCTCCGCCGAGGCGGTCACCGGATCGGCGTCGCTCTCGGGGTCGTCGTAGCTGGTCATGTCGTTGGACCAGGTGAAGACCTTCATGCGGTCTTCCTGCGGGATGCCGATCAGCTCGGCGATGGCCTGGAGGGGCAGTTCGCACGCGACCTGAGTGACGAAATCGCCCGCGCCCGATTCGGCCGCCGCCTTCACGATGGATTCGGCGCGCGCCGTCAGCTCCTCGCGCAGGCTGTTGATGGCGCGCGGGGTGAAGCCACGGGAGATGATCTTGCGGAGTTTGGTGTGCTCCGGCGCGTCCTTGTTGAGCAGGACGAAGCGCTGGAGTTCGATCTGTTCGCGGGTGATCTCGTCGTTGAAACGCGGGATCGCGGTGTTCTCGTAGCTGGAGAACACATCGCTGCGCCGCGACACCTCTTTGACGTCGGCGTGCTTGCTGACCACCCAGAAGCCCTCGTCCTGGAAGCCGCCGGTGGTCGGGGACTTGGGATTCCACCAGACGGGCGCGGTTCGACGCAGTTCGGCGTATTCCTCTACCGGAACCCGCTCGGCGTAGATGGCCGGGTCGGTGACGTCGAACCCCTCCGGCACATTCGGAGCTGTTTCGAGCGACTTGCCGGCAGTCGCCAGCGGCTGGGCGTTCCCAGTGTCAACCACCAGATGTCTCCTTCGACAAACTGAAACACGTTCTACAATCATTGCAGCACAGGCGGACGGACTAGTAAAGAAGACCTGGCCGGATACCTGGCACACGTTTCAGTTTCTTGGACCTTACGAAAGGTTGGACATGGGCACACCCGTGATCGTCGAGGCCGCTCGCACCCCGATCGGCAAGCGCGGCGGACAGCTCGCCGGCCTGCACGCCGCCGAACTTCTCGGTCTCGCCCAGCGCGGACTGCTGGACAAGGCGCACCTGGATCCGGCTCTGGTCGAGCAGGTCATCGGCGGCTGCGTCACCCAGGCGGGCGAGCAGTCCAATAACATCGCCCGGGTCGCGTGGCTGCACGCGGGACTGCCGTGGCAGACCGCCGCGACGACCATCGATACGCAATGCGGTTCGGCACAGCAGGCCAACCACCTGATCGCGGGTCTCATCGCCGCCGACGCCATCGAGATCGGCATGGCCTGCGGCGTCGAGGCGATGAGCCGGGTCCCGCTCGGCGCCAATCTCGGCGAGAACGCGGGCCAGCGCAGGCCGGCGTCGTGGAATATCGACCTGCCCAACCAGTTCGAGGCGGCCGAACGTATCGCCAAGCGGCGCGGCATCACCCGCGCCGACGTCGACGAATTCGGCGTGCGGTCGCAGCGCCTCGCCGCCCAGGCGTGGTCGGAGGGCCGTTTCGACCGCGAGGTGCTGACGGTCACCGCACCCGTCGTCGACAAGCAGGGCACGCCGACCGGCGAGAAGGTGGACGTCACCCGGGATCAGGGCTTGCGCCTCACCTCCGTCGAGGCCCTTTCGACCCTGAAACCGGTCCTCGAGGGCGGGATCCACACGGCGGGAACGTCGTCCCAGATCTCCGACGGCGCGGCCGCGGTACTGCTGATGGACGAAAAGGTGGCGCAGCGAGAGGGTTTGCGCCCCCGTGCCCGCATCCTCACCCAGGTCGTGGTCGGCGCGGAGCCCGAGTTCCACCTGGACGGTCCGGTTCAAGCGTGCACCCGCCTTCTGGAACGTTCCGGGATGAAAATCGACGATATTGATCTGTTCGAGATCAACGAGGCATTCGCATCGGTGGCTCTTTCCTGGGTCTCCGTCCACAACCCGGACATCGATCGGGTTAATGTCAACGGTGGCGCGATCGCGATCGGGCATCCCGTCGGCTCGACCGGATCCCGTTTGATCACAACGGCTTTGCACGAGCTGGAGCGAACGGGCCGCAGTACAGCGATGGTGCTCATGTGCGCCGGTGGCGCATTGGCGACAGGAACGATCATCGAACGGCTGTAGGAATCGCCCCAATTCCCCGAAATAGTTGAACGTTCATCTTAAATCCCCCAAAACGTGTCGTACGCCACACAAAGCCCAGTTCACGCAAGTAGATGAGATGTCAGCTATTCTTTCGCTATCATCGACCGGTTGGGGAAGACCTTCTCAACGGGCTAGAACCGGGCCGTACCACGCCTTCACAAGAGACGTTGGGGTGACCCGCAAACGCGTCGGTCGCAGTGACTTCACCGGAGCGACACCTGGAAGCTTCAAGGAAATCCTGAATCAGGCGTAGGTTTTCAGTTACTGAGCCGCTAATATCAATGATACGTATCCGAGATAACGACTGTTAGTACAGCGAAGGGAATTGGGCGGCTCACAATGGCTGATTTCGCGGCGCGGCTGAACAAGCTGTTCGAAACCGTGCATCCCCCGGGGCGCAAGCCGCACACCAACGCAGAGGTGGCGGCTGCACTGACAGCCTCCGGGCATCCGATCTCGAAACCGTATCTCTCACAGTTGCGGTCGGGACAACGGACGAATCCATCGGATGAAACGGTGGCTGCACTGGCCAAGTTCTTCAAGGTCAAACCGGACTACTTCTTCAACGACATCTATGCCGCCAAGATCGATCATGATCTGGAACTGTTGTCCCAGCTGCAAGGCTATGGACTGCGGCGGCTGTCGAGCAGGGCGTTCGATTTGTCCGAAGAATCACAGAACCTCCTCACCTCGATGGCGGAGAAGCTTCGAGCGAGCGAAGGCTTGCCCGAAATCCCGCCTGACGGTACCGAATAGGCGCGTTCTCGCCGATCCGGAACTTCGTGTGCTCTGAAAAGTGCCCGTGACGTTGCGGTTCGGCGGTCGCGCGCTCCGGAGGTTCCGGGCGTGATGCCGGGCTCCCGAGGTCTTCGGACCGAGGGTTCCCGGCAAGTGTTGCATGGAATGCGGGTTCGGCCGATCATCATGGCCGGGCCCGCATTTGCGCTGCCGCTACGCAATTCTCGCGCACAACCAAACGTACGCACATCCTACCTTGCAAACGAATTCGACAACGCACCCCACTCTACTGTTGATCACCGGGCTTGGCCGCGCATTTCGCAAGACCCCGAGAGTCGGGGCAGGAATCGAGTGATGCCACGAACTCCCCGCGCCCCGAACACCTTGCCCGTGATCCTTAATGCGCGGTGCCGGTCGAGAATACGCCGACGCCGTAGCGGCTGTACGTTTCGCCCGATTAGGGACTTTAGTAATCAGCGACGGCAAAACACTCATCCGGATTCTGTCCATGTGGTTGTTCGAACTCGGTGCGGCCCCGGACTTCCCGTGTTCGGCCATGCTCCGAATACCGTACTAGCGGTATACGGAATTGCGCGCGCCGACGCGATCGGCCGACCGGAAGGATCGGGCGATCGCCCGGACCCACCCCCGTGCGCTGACCCCATCGGGCGGGGCGATCCACCGCGCGTCGATCACGATGTCACCCAAAGGGTTACGCGCCCACTCCGCGACACGCGCCGCACGCTCGGGAATCGAGCGCGGCGGCACTCCCGCCGCGACCGACTCGACACCGCCGCCGGACTGTAGGTAGAGCGCGTCCATGATCTGGGCCACCTGATCGGATGCCGTCAGCTGGGCGGAAGTACCGGGCCGACCGTGCGCGATCACCTCCGGGAAGCGTTCGATCATGGTCCGGTGCAGCGGTCCGATCCGCCGCAGTAGCAGCCGGGCCCGCAGCCACAACTCGACCACGATCCATATCGCACCGAATGCGACGAGCAGGGCGGCGACGGCGAATAGCGGCCAGCCCCAATCCGGTTGGCCGGGCGACGCACGGGGCGCGTCGGTGACGGCACGGCGGATCTGCGCCGCCGACAGCGCCGCGACGAGCGCGGCGCCGCTCGTGTAGATCGCGATACCTCGCCCCAGCGTGGTCCAATCCAGATTCCGGACACCGGTGACGACGACGAAAGCGCTGGCGAGCGCGGTGACCAGCCAACCGAACGTGAACGACCAGAACAGCGTGAGCGTCACCGTGACAGCGCCGACCCCGTATATACAGGTGGCGACGCGCCGCAGATTCACCCGCGACACCACCGGCCAGGCCGCCGCCGCGACCACCGATGTGGCGATCGCGAAGAGCTGCCACGCGGCGACGACGACACCGTCCGACAGCGCACCGGAGGCGAGTCCACGCGGAAGGAGATTATCGACGGCGAGGGCGATTTCGGGAACCGCGACGGTGGCGGCGAGCGCGACCGAGGCGACAGCGACGACGATCGCGACCCGTGCCGTCGTCGCGGGTTTCACCATGACCCGTCCCACCCGGGCGCCTGCGGCGATCCAGACCAGCAGGGCTGTCGACCACAGTGTCATCCGAGTGCCTCGTCGAATCGGAGGACCGAGACGCCCGCGCCCCGGCTGTTGAATACCCGCAGCCGCGTCATCAGCATGGCGGCGAAGGTCTCCGCCTCCCATTCGGCGAGTTCGTCGGCGCCGTCGTCCACGATCCGCTGGTGCGCACGCTGACTCAGCATGTAGGCGATGAGATCGTCACTGGCCTCCAGCACCACCTCGGAGGCGGGCACGCCCTCGTGATCGAAGACGATATGGCCCAATTCGTGGGCGAGCGTGTGCTCGCGGGCGGGCAGCGCGGTGGCGAGGACGATCACGTCCCGGTCGGGATAGAACCGGCGCTGCCCGCAGACCCCCGGCCCCAATCGCGCACTCGCGATCTCGATCTCGCGCCGCCGCTCGTCCGCGATCGACGCGACCACCTCGTCGAGGGTGGTGGCATCGGAATCGGCGGCCACCGCGCAGACGGCGTCGACCGCCGCCGCCACCCTGCGGTGCGACCGGGAACCGCTGCGTGTCCTGCTCTCACTCATCTGCCCCTCCTCACGATCTCGGTCCGAAGAATTCGGCGCGCGCGGCATCGACGCGGGCCTGGGCCGCGGCAGCGCCCTGGAAGCTGACCGCGCCGGAACCGACTCCCGCGAGCCCGAGGGCGAGCAGCCCGCCGACCACGGAGAGGATATTCGGCGTCGGCAGCCCGTCTGCCGAACTGGTCGGGCGCACATCGGGATCGAGGCCCGCCGGGATCCGGATGGACGACGCCGGTGGAGCGGCTGGTTGCGGCGGGTCCGGTGGTATCTCCGCGGGGGCCGGTAGTGCGACGACGGAAAGTGCCGAGAAAGGTTGCGGTACCGGGGGGATCTGTACCGGCGGAATGGCAAGTGGTACCGGGGGGATCGACGGCGTCGGCAGTGGAATGAGCAGCAGGAGCAGCGGCGTCGCCGAGCCGACGGCGGCCGAGCCGGTGAGGGCCGAACCCGTCGCGGCCGAACCCGTCGCCGCCGAACCGACCGCCGTCGAACCCGTCGCGGCCGAGCCGACTGCGGCTGAGCCGGTGCCGATGCCCGCGGAACCGACTGCGGCGGAACCGGTGCCGAGCGCGGCGGACCCGGTACCGAGAGCAGATCCGGTACCTGCGGCGGCTGAACCGGTACCGAGTACGACACCGCCCGAACCGGCACCGAGCACCGAACCGATTCCGGCGGAACCTGTTCCGAGAATGGCCGCGAGTCCCGCCGATCCGGACCCGAGGAATATTCCGCTCGAGCCGACGGCCGCTGAACCAGCGGCACCGTGGGTGCCGACCGGATTCACCGACGAGGCAATCGGAGTCGGTTCGGAGTCGTCTGGTGACTGTCCGGGAATGGTCAGTGGCTGCCAGTCCTCGGCGGGCTCGGCGACGGGTGCGCTCTCCCCCGCGCTCGCGCTGGAATCCGCGCTGCCGCTTCCCGGCTGGGCGACGGCCGCCACCGGACCGAGTAGCGCAATACCGGCAACCGTCCCGGCAACCATCGCCACCCGTATCGTGCGACCAATAGCCATGCGCCGGCCTTTCCCCTCATCGTTCGAGCGCAGATCTCCCCGGTCGCCACACCCTCCGGGTTTCGTGGATAGGCGCTCATAGTAAACCCCGGCCACCTGCCGTGCGCACGAGACCGCCCACCGCACTTCACTTCCGCGTGAAAACGACGACGGTCCCCGGCGATGCGAACATCACCGGGGACCGTCGTGGTTGTCGTGCTCAGGCGCCGTACACGGGCTCCGGCGGCACTCCCTTGGCAATCAGGTCGGCTACCACCGGGCCGAGTTCGGCTGGCGCCCAACGCGCGCCGCGATCCACCGCGATGCCGTGGCGCCAGCCGTCGGCGAGTGCGACCTTGCCGCCTTCGATCTCGAAAATCCGGCCGGTCACCGAGGCCGATTGCGCGCTGCCGAGCCAGACAACCAGCGGGGAGATGTTGTCCGGGGCCATGGCGTCGAAACCGCCGTCCTCCGGCGCGGCCATCATCTGGGCGAAAACGGTTTCGGTCATCCTGGTGCGCGCCGAGGGGGCGATAGCGTTGACGGTGACGCCGTAGCGGCCGAACTCGGCGGCGGCGGTCAGGGTCAGACCGGCGATGCCCGCCTTGGCCGCGCCGTAGTTGCCCTGACCGACACTGCCCTGCAATCCGGCGCCGGAACTGGTGTTGACGATGCGGGCGTCGACGGGCCTGCCCGCCTTCGATTCGCCGCGCCAGTATTCGGCGGCGTGCCGCATCGTGGCGAAATGGCCCTTGAGGTGGACGCGCACCACCGCGTCCCATTCGTCCTCGCCGAGGTTGACCAGCATCCGGTCCCGGACGAACCCGGCATTGTTGACCAGCACGTCGAGCCCGCCGAAGGTGTCGACGGCCTGACGCACCAGGGCCCGCGCACCCTCCCAGTCCGCGACGTCGTCACCGTTGGCGACGGCCCGGCCACCCAGTGCCTCGATCTCGCCGACGACCTGCTGGGCGGGCGTCTCGTCGGTCGCCGCGCCGTCCAGGGTCGAGCCGATGTCGTTGACGACCACATTGGCGCCCGCCGCGGCGAAGGCCAGCGCGTGCGCGCGGCCGATGCCGCGACCCGCCCCGGTGACGATCACGGTGCGCCCGGCGCAGATCTGCTCGTCCATACCTGTTGTCCTCTTTCGTATCCGGATACTTCTCAGGCCTTTTCGGGGGTGGACACGGCGCCGACCTCGGCGGTGGACGCGGCGAGGAAGGCGGGCCGTTCACCACCGCCGTGCACGAGCAGTGTCGCGCCGCTGACGTAGGCGGCGAGCGGCGAGGCCAGGAAGGCCGCGCACCGGCCGATATCCTCCGGGGTGGCCATCCGGCGGAGCGGAATGGTCTCGCTGACGGCGTCGATGCCGTCGCGGTCGCCGTAGTGCAATTCGCTGAGTTCGGTTTCGACCATGCCGACGATCAGCGAGTTCACCCGTACCAGCGGCGCCCATTCGACCGAGAGGGATTGGGTCAGGCTGTCCATTCCGGCCTTCGCCGCACCGTAGGCCGCGGTGCCGGGCGAGGCCCGGTGACCGCTGACGCTGGAGATCATCACGATCGAACCGCCTTCGGGCTGATCGCGCATGACCCCGTAGGCGGCCTGCGAAACCAGCAGCGGCGCCATCAGATTCAGCTCGACGATCTTGGTGTTGAAATTCTTGCTCGCCGTGGCCGACGGCGCGAACGGCGCGCCGCCCGCGTTGTTCACCACGTGGTCGAGCCTGCCGTGTCTGGCGACGATGGCGTCGACCAGGCCGCACACCGCGTCGGCGTCGCGCACATCGCAGGGCAGGTAGTCGATCTCGCGCGCGCCGAAGGCGACGGGTCGGTCGGCCGGACGCCGGGCGCAGGCCACCACGGTGGCGCCCGCTTCGAGGAATACCCGGCTGATACCGGCGCCGACTCCGCGCACACCGCCGGTCACGAGGACAACGCGTCCGGCCAGATCGATTTCGAGTGCCACCGTGCTAACCTACCAAGCAACTGCTTGCTTTGCCAATGGCGCCGACAGTGGACACCGAAGGCCCGGGACAACGAAGGACATCCGATGGGGATCAACCGTCACTCCGAATCGACCGGCATCGCCGTGGTCACGGTCGACTATCCGCCCGTCAACGCCATACCGACGGACGGCTGGTTCGCCATCGCCGACGAGGTCCGCGAAGCGGGGCGCGACCAGAAGACCAAGGTCGTGGTGCTGCGCGCGGAGAATCGCGGGTTCAACGCGGGTGTCGACATCAAGGAGATCCAGAGCAAACCGGGTCATCAGGCGCTCATCGACGCCAACCAGGGCTGCTTCGAGGCCTTCGCCGCCGTCTACGACTGCCCGGTCCCGGTGATCGCGGCGGTGCAGGGTTTCTGCCTCGGCGGCGGCATCGGCCTGGTCGGCAACGCCGATGTCGTGATCGCCTCGGACGACGCCACTTTCGGACTTCCCGAAGTCGACCGCGGCGCGCTCGGCGCGGCCACCCACCTGTCGCGGCTGGTGCCCCAGCATCTGATGCGGGCGCTGTTCTTCACCGCGAGCACCATCACCGCGCAGCAGCTGCATCACCACGGCTCGGTGTACCAGGTGGTGCCGCGCGCCGAACTCGACGCGGCGGCGTTGAAGGTCGCCGAGAACATCGCGGCCAAGGACGGCCGGGTGATCCGCGCCGCCAAGCGGGCGCTGAACGGGATCGACACCCAGGACGTGCACCGCAGCTACCGATACGAGCAGGGTTTCACCTTCGAATTGAATCTGGCGGGCGTCGCCGACGAGATCAGGGCCCGATTCGACGACGATCTGGCCGCACGTAAGAGCGGGGAGTAGGCACACACCATGCGAGACAAGCGAATGTCGCTCGACGAGGTCGTCGGCGAACTGCGCAGCGGCATGACCATCGGCATCGGCGGCTGGGGTTCCCGGCGCAAGCCGATGGCGCTGGTCCGAGCCATCCTGCGCTCGGACATCACCGACCTGACCGTGGTGAGCTACGGCGGCCCCGATCTCGGACTGCTCTGCTCGGCGGGCAAGGTGCGCAAGGCGTACTACGGATTCGTCTCCCTCGATTCGGCGCCGTTCTACGACCCGTGGTTCGCGAAGGCACGCACCTCCGGTGCGCTGGAGGCCCGCGAGATGGACGAGGGCATGCTGAAATGCGGGCTGGAGGCGGCCGCCGCGCGCCTGCCCTTCCTGCCGATCCGGGCGGGTCTCGGCTCGGACGTGTTCAACTTCTGGGACGGCGAATTGCGCACGGTCACCTCGCCCTATCCCGGCGAGAACGGCAAGCCCGAGACGCTCACCGCCATGCCCGCGCTGAATCTGGACGCGGCGCTGGTGCACCTGAATATCGGCGACAAACACGGCAATGCCGCCTACACCGGCGTCGACCCCTATTTCGACGACCTGTACTGCCTCGCCGCGCAGCGCCGCTACCTGTCGGTGGAACGCGTGGTGGAGACCGAGGAACTGGTGAAATCCGTTCCGCTGCCGTCGTTGCTGCTCAATCGCATGATGGTCGACGGTGTCGTCGAGGCGCCCGGCGGCGCGCACTTCACCCTGGCGGGCGACGACTACAGGCGAGACGAGAAATTCCAGCGCCACTACGTGGAGTCGGCCAAGACGCCGGAGGGCTGGCAGCAGTTCGTCGACACCTACCTGTCGGTCTCCGAAGACGAGTACCAGGCCGCCGTCCGCGCGTTCGCCACCAAGGAGGCGTGAATGTCCGAGATATCCACCGACACCGTCACCCGCGCCGAGATCTGCGCGGTCGCGTGCGCCGAGATCTTCGAGGGCGCGGGCGAGATCATGGCATCCCCGATGTCGCCGATGTCCATCCTCGGCGCACGCCTGGCCAAACTGACCACCGAACCGGATCTGCTGCTCTCCGACGGCGAGGCGCTGCTGTTCGCCGAGACTCCCCCGATCGGCGGAAAATCCCCCATCGAGGGCTGGATCCCGTTCCGCAAGGTTTTCGACGTGGTGGCCTCGGGCCGTCGTCACGTGGTGATGGGCGCCAACCAGGTGGACCGCCACGGCAACCAGAACCTGTCCGCGTTCGGGCCGTTGCAGCAGCCGACCCGGCAGATGTTCGGTGTGCGCGGAGCACCGGGCAACACTCTCAATCACGCCACCAGTTACTGGATTTCGCGCCACAACAAGCGGACGTTCGTGGAGACGGTCGATATCGTCAGCGGCGTCGGCTACGACAAGATCGACCCGGACAATCCGGCCTTCCGTTTCCACCACCTGCACCGGGTGGTGACCAACCTGGGCGTCTTCGATTTCGAGGGGCCGGATCACACCATGCGGGCCCGCAGCCTGCACCCCGGGGTCACCGCAGACGAGGTCGCGGAGAACACCTCCTTCGAGATCGCCGGACTGGCCGAGGCGGGCGAGTCGAGACGGCCCACCGCCGAAGAACTGCGTCTGATCCGGGATGTGCTCGATCCCGAGAAGGTTCGCGAATCCGAGGTTCCGGCATGACACCCGCGATCCGGACCCCGTTGACCGAACTCGTCGGCATCGAACATCCGGTCGTGCAGACCGGCATGGGCTGGGTGGCGGGCCCGAGCCTGGTCTCGGCGACCTCGAACGCGGGCGGACTCGGCATCCTCGCCTCCGCCACCATGACCTTCGCCGAACTCGAAGCCGCCGTCGCGAAAACCAAGGCGCACACCGACAAACCCTTCGGCGTGAACATCCGCGCCGATGCCACCGACGCGCCCGAGCGGATCGATCTGCTCATCCGGGAGAAGGTGGCGGTCGCCTCGTTCGCGCTCGCACCCAAGCAGGATCTGATCGCGAAACTCAAAGACGCGGGCGTCGTGGTGATTCCGTCGATCGGCGCGGCCAAGCACGCGGTCAAGGTGGCCTCGTGGGGCGCGGACGCGGTGATCGTGCAGGGCGGCGAGGGCGGCGGACACACCGGCCCGGTCGCGACCACCCTGCTGCTGCCCTCGGTCCTCGACGCCGTCGACATCCCCGTGGTCGCCGCGGGCGGTTTCTTCGACGGCCGCGGCCTGGCCGCCGCGCTCGCCTACGGAGCCGCGGGCGTCGCCATGGGCACCCGTTTCCTGCTCACCCAGGAGAGCACGGTGCCCGACGCGGTCAAACAGGAGTACCTGAGCAGGCAATTGCAGGACACCGTCGTCTCGCTGAAGGTCGACGGCATGCCGCACCGGGTGCTCAACACCGAACTGGTGCAACGCCTCGAACATTCCGGCCGCTGGCGCGGACTCGGCGCGGCCGTCGCCAACGCCGCCCGCTTCAAGGGCATGACCGGCATGAAATGGTCGACCCTGGTCCGCGACGGCCTCGCCATGCGCAAACAGAAGGACCTGACCTGGTCCCAGGTGGTCATGGCCGCGAATACCCCGATGCTGCTGCGCGCCGGACTGGTCGAGGGCGACACGCACGCGGGAGTGCTCGCGGCCGGACAGGTCACCGGCATCATCGATGACCTGCCCACCTGCCGGGAATTGATCGATCGCATCGTCACCGACGCGGCGGCGCGGATCGATGCGATAGGTGCGCTGAAAGCGGGAACCGCCGCGTCCGCCTGATACCTGACGGCGTCGCTCTCACCAGGGCAGGATGCCGTACTCGTCCTCGCCGGTCGCGCCCCAGCGGTAGCCCCACAGGGTGCCCGTGGGGCCGTCGGCGGGCAGGGTCGCCAGGCGCGCGACCACCTCGGCTCCCTGCGCGGCGGTGCGGAATCCGGTGTTGCCGTTCAGGTCGGTCGCGCAGTAGCCGGGGTTGGCCGCGTTGACCTTGATCGGCGTGTTCCACAGTTCCTTGGCGTACATCGCCGTGATCATGGTCAGCGCGGTCTTCGAGGTGGGGTAGGCGATCGCGGCCATCGGCCACATGGGGCTGCCCTCGTCCATCGTCATCGCGAACGAGCCGACCTCGCTGGATACGTTCACGATGCGGGCCGCCTCGGACCGGCGCAGCAGCGGCAGCACGGCATTGGTGAGGGCGACGATGCCGAAGACATTGGTCTCGAACACCTCGCGCAGGGTGCTCAGCGCGGTGGAGGACGGTTTGCCGTCGCCGTCGAGCCTGCCCGCGATTCCCGCGTTGTTGACCAGGATGTCGAGTTTGCCGAATTCGGCGTCGATATCGGCGGTGGCGCGGGCGATCGAGTCGGCGTCGGTGACGTCGAGTGGGATGAAACGGGCATCGGCTCCGGCCTCGGACAGCGCCGCCGCCGCGTTCTTGCCTCGGTCGGCGTCGCGCGCGCCGACCAGGACGGTTGTCCCGGTCGCGGCGAGCTGCCCGGCTGTTTCGAATCCGATTCCCTTGTTGGCGCCGGTGATCAATGCGATGGTCGTCATGGCTGCGAGATTTCCACCGCGGCCGAGCGCCCGGGAGGCTCGGCCGAAAGTGGTACCGCTTGTACCTCCCCCGCGACCACCCGGATCCTCGACACTGGATCGGTGACCGACAAAGGGGAACTCGCGGCATTCCTGAAAGCGCGTCGCGCCCGCCTGCGTCCCGGCGACGTGGGGTTGCCCGAGAACGGGCAGCGGCGCACTCCCGGCCTACGACGTCAGGAAGTCGCCCAGCTCGCCGGTATCTCGGTCGAGTACTACATCCGGCTCGAGCAATCCAGGGGCCCGCGGCCGTCGCAGCAGGTGCTGGCGGCACTGTCGCGGGCACTGCTGCTCACCGTGGACGAACGCGACTACCTGCTGCGCGTCGCCGGTCACCATCCACCGCCGGTGGTGGGACCGAATCGTACGGTGCCGGAATCGATCCGGATCATCCTGGACACCATGACCGAGACACCCGCCTACGTCGTGGACGCGACCTACGAGGTGCTCGCCTGGAATCGTGCGGCGATACCGTTCATCGGCGATCTGGCCACCGTCCCCGACGCCGAACGCAATATCGTGCGCTGGACGTTCCGCACGGCGGCCGATCATCCCCGATGGTCCGACGAGGACACCGTCGCCTTCGCCCGTTCGACGGTCGCCGACCTGCGCGCCGCCTACGCCCGCTACCCCGGCCACCCCGCCCTCGCCGCGCTGGTCACCGAATTACTCGGCACCGCACCGAGATTCGCGGCGATGTGGCACGACCACGAGGTCGAGATCCGGCGCACGCACCGCAAGCAGGTCGCCCATCCCGAACTCGGGGCGTTGGAATTCGAATGTCAGGTACTGCATATCAGCGATACCGATCAGCGCATGATCGTGTACTGCGCCACGCCGAATTCGCCGACCGCCGAGGTATTTCGGGCGTTGTCGGCGACGCGATGAACGCGGACGGCGTAGCACCGTGGGCGCCACGGATATCTGAAAGCCGCGCCGCAGGAAGTCGACGCGCGATGGGCGTGGACGCGTCCCGGCGGCCGGGGCGCGGAACACCGCGCGGACGCGGACAGGTTCTGCCGAGTTCGGCGATGAGCAGATAACCGTGGTGGCGCGGCACACCGCGCCACCACGGTCGCTGAATCAGTGATCCAGGCGCTCGATGATGGTCGCATTGGCGGTGCCGCCACCCTCGCAGATGGTGAGCAGACCGTAGCGGCCGTTGACCCGCTCGAGTTCGTTGAGCAGGGTGGCGAACAGTTTCGCGCCGGTCGCGCCGAGGGGGTGACCGAGGGCGATCGCGCCACCGTTGACGTTCACCTTGTCCGGGTCGGCGCCGGTCTCCTTCAACCAGGCGAGCACCACGGGTGCGAATGCCTCGTTGATCTCGACGACGTCGATATCATCGATGGTGAGACCGGTCTTCTCCAGCGCCCATTTGGTGGCCGGGATCGGGGCGGTCAGCATGAAGATCGGGTCGGCGCCGCGCGCGCTGACGTGGTGGATTCGCGCGCGCGGTGTGAGTCCGTATTCCTGGACGGCCCATTCCGAGGCGAGCAGGGTGGCGCTGGCGCCGTCGGAGATCTGGCTGGCCACGGCGGCGGTGAGCGGACTGCCCTCGGCGAGCGCGGGCAGCGAGGCCATCTTCTCCAGGGTCGTCTCGCGCGGGCCCTGGTCGATCGAGAATTCGCCGACCGGCACGATCTCGTTGTCGAAACGGCCGTTCTTGATGGCGTCGCGGGCGCGCTCGTGGCTGCGCAGCGCCCAGCGCTCCATATCCTCGCGGCTGATCCCCCACTTCTCGGCGATCAACTGCGCGCCGCGGAACTGGGACACCTCCTCGGTGCCGTACCGGTGATCCCAGCCCTCGGAGCCGACGAACGGCGAATCGAAACCGTATTCCTTGCCCGCCAGCATGGCCGCGGAGATCGGGATCCGGCTCATGTTCTGCACGCCGCCCGCGACGATCACCTCGGCGGTGCCGCTCATGATGGCCTGCGCGCCGAAATTGATGGCCTGCTGCGAGGATCCGCACTGGCGGTCCACCGTGACGCCGGGCACCTCTTCGGGGAATCCGGCGGCAAGCCACGCGGTGCGCCCGATATTGCCCGCCTGCGGTCCGACATTGTCGACGCAGCCGACGATGACGTCGTCGACGAATTTCGGGTCGACCGGATTGCGGTCGAGCAGACCACGCAGCGCGGCGGCACCGAGATCGGCCGGGTGCACCTCGGCGAGCGCGCCGTTGCGCTTGCCGACCGGGGTGCGCACGGCGTCGATCACGTAGGCGTCCCGGAGCGGGGCGTAGGGCCGACGGGCGGATGGTGCAGACATGGAATCTCCTACTCGGACTTGCCCTCGGGTACGACCGACCCGGAGCCGATGGCTTGCGAAGCCGTTGGGACGGTGAGCCCGTCCAGCACGATGGTCAGGTATTGCTTGGCGAGGTTGTCGACGGTGATGGGACCGCCCGGCTGGTACCACCGCACCGCGACCCACACGGTGTCGCGCAGGAATCGGAAGGTGAGTTCGACATCGAGTTCGGCGCGGAAACTGCCGTCCTCGACACCGTTGATCAGCACGCGGTGCCAGAGTTCACGGAATTCGGCGTTGTATTCGGCGATATAGGCGAACCGTTCCGAATCGCGCAGGCGCTTGGCCTCGGTCTGGTAGATGGCGACAGCGGAGTGGAATCGGTCGAACGATCCGTAGGACGCGATCACCAGGGCTTCCAACGTGTCTCGCGCGCTCAGTCCGGCGGCGACGATCTCGCGATAGCGCCCGAACAGGTCGTCGAGGAAGCCGCGCAGGATCTCGTCCACCATGGATTCCTTGGAATCGAAGTGGTGGTAGAGACTGCCGGATAGGATTCCGGCCGCGTCGGCGATATCGCGGACGGTGGTCGCACGCAGTCCCCGCTCGGCGAAAAGTTCGGCCGCCATCGACAGCAACTCGTTGCGGCGCGCTGATTTCGTGGAGTCCGGTGCGGTCACCACGTCATAGTACAACCAAGCATTTGCTTGGTGCCAGCGCCGTCAGCGTGACGAATAGCGCAACGGCGAGGACATGGAGAGATCGGCGAGCAGCCGCTCACAGATGACCACCGGGGAGATACCCGCCCGCGCCATCCGGGTCACCAGGGCGAGGCGGCGTTCGCAACTGTCCCATTCGACGGTGAGCGGTCCACGTTCCGGGCCCGCGTCCACGGTCGCCATGACCCGAGGCGGGCCGTGCGAGGTCGGTTCCTCGATCAGCTTCAACACGATGCCGCGCTGCCAGGCCCGATAGGTGTCCATATCCGCGCCGACCACCAGTTTGTCGGTCGCCGCGCACAGCCCCTGGGCGATCTCGTCGGCGAAGGCATCGCGGTCGAATCGGACCCTGCGACTCCTGTGCACGAGTTCGAGCAGGTCCGCGCGCACCTCGCGCATCAACGCCATCTGCCGCTGTCTGCGCCGATCCCGCGCGGAAGGCACACCGTCCTCGGGATGAAGCCCGATCCGCCGCCCCCGTTCGTGTACCCGCTCGGTATCGGCCCTGAGAGCCGCCCGCGGATCACGCACGACCTCGGCTTCGTCCACCGCGAACTGCTCGAGAAAATGCGCGGCCCGGCACGCGACGGCGCGGGCGGATTCGTGCCGCATGATTTCGGCACCCAGCGTCAGCGCCGCGAGTACGAGCCCTTCCAGTCTGCGCCTGGCCAGCACGACATCGCGCACCAATTCGAGTTCCAGTTGTTCGCGGGCGCCCGGGCCATCAATGCCCATAGCCATCGCCCCTTACGGGAGTGCGTGATCCGACCGATCCCAGCATCCCACACCCACCGACCAACCGCCCCCGGTTTTTCCCTGATCAGCACGCGGTCCGAGGGTTCTCACGAGACGTGTTCAGCGTCGTTCGCGCCTCCGCGACGACCCACGGTGGTTCCGATTGCCGACCGATGTCCAGGTACCGATCGGCTCGGTCTCGAGGTGAGCGGCCTGCACGGACACTCCCGACTCGTTCGGACAGGATTCCGGCCTGCGCGGACGACAATGTCCGCTCAGGCCGGGCCCCCTCACGCCCGCTGACTGCTGACCGAGACCACCTCGCCGGTGAGGTACGACGTGTAGTCGCTGGCGAGCATGGCGATGGTCGCGGCGACCTCCCAGGGTTCGGCGGCGCGGCCGAAGGCTTCGCGTTCGGAGAGGTTGTCGAGGAGTTCGGTGGAGCTGACCTTGTCGAGGAAGGCGTGGCGGGCGATGCTCGGGGCGACGGCGTTGATGCGGACGCCGAGTTCGGCGGCTTCTACGGCGCTGCACCTGGTCAGGGCCATGACGCCGGCTTTGGCGGCGGCGTAGTGGGCCTGGCCGTATTGGGCGCGCCAGCCCAGGACGCTGGCGTTGTTGACGATGATGCCGCCGTGGCCCGCGTCGCGGAAGTAGGCGAGAGCGGCGCGGGTGCAGCGGAAGGTGCCGTTGAGGGTGATGTCGAGGACGCGGTCCCACTGGTCGTCGGTCATGTCGACGACGGGGGTCTCGCCGCCGAGGCCCGCGTTGTTGACCATGATGTCGATGCGGCCCATGGCCTGGGTGGCACCGCTGATCAGCGCGTTCACCTGTTCGGTGCTCTGCACGTCGCAGGCGATGGCGGCGACGCGGCGGTCCGGGAATTCGCCTTTCAGTTCCACTTCGGTTTCACCGAGGCGGCGTTCGTGCCAGTCGGAGACGACGACGTCGGCGCCTTCGGACAGGAGTCTGCGCGCGGTGGCCGAGCCGATGCCGGTGCCCGCGGCAGCGGTGACGACAGCGACGCGGCCGGTCAGCAGGCCGTGGCCGGGGACGGGCTGCGGGGCGACGGACAGCGGGCCGGTCACGGTCGGGCCTCGCGCGGCAGGCCGAGTACACGTTCGGAGATGATGTTGCGCTGCACTTCGTTCGAACCTCCGTAGATGGTGTCGGCGCGGGTGAACAGGTACAGCCGCTGCCATTCGTTCAGATCGTCACTACCCGCGAGGAGTCCGGCGGGACCCAGCACCGCCATGGCGAGTTCGCCGAGGCCGCGGTGCCAGTTGGCCCACAGCAGTTTCGCGACCGAGGCCTGTCCACCGTCGTCGACGCCGCTGCCTTCCATGGTCCGCAGGGCGTGGGCGCGCAGGACGCGGAGTCCGACCCAGGCGCGGTCGATGCGGTCGGCGATGAGGGGGTCGTCGGCCGCGCCGGTGCGGCGCGCGAGGTCTTCGATATCGGCGAGTTCGCGGGCGAAGCGGATCTGCTGACCGAGGGTGGAGACGCCGCGTTCGAAGGTGAGGGTGCCCATGGCGATGCGCCAGCCGTCACCGGGGGTGCCGACGACCAGGTCGGCGGCGGTGCGGGCGTCGTCGAAGAAGACCTCGTTGAATTCCGACGTGCCGGTGAGCTGGACGATCGGCCGCACTTCGATACCGGGCTGTTTCATGGGAACCAGCAGGTAGGACAGGCCCTTGTGCCGGGTCGAACCCTTCTCGGTGCGCGCCACGACGAAACACCAGTCGGCGACGTGCGCGAGGGAGGTCCAGATCTTCTGGCCGTTGATCGACCATTCGTCGCCGTCGAGGTGGGCGGCGGTGCTGACGGCGGCGAGATCGGATCCGGCGCCCGGTTCCGAGTAGCCCTGGCACCACAGTTCGGTGACATCGCGGATGCCGGGCAGGAACCGGTCCTTCTGCGCCTGGGTGCCGAACGCGAGGACGGTCGGGCCGAGCAGTTCCTCGCCCATGTGCGAGACCCGCGCGGGGGCGTTCGCCTTGGCGTATTCCTCGTGGAAGATCACCTGCTGACGCACGGTGGCCTCGCGCCCGCCGTATTCCTTCGGCCAGCCGAGGCAGGTCCATCCGGCCGCGGCGAGGTGCCGGTCCCAGGCGAGGCGTTCGTCGAATGCCTCGTGTTCCCGGCCCGGTCCGCCGAGTCCGCGCAGCTCACGGAACTCACCGCTGAGATTCTCCGCCAACCACTCGCGCACTTCTGCCGAAAACCGCGCGTCGGACGCGGCGGTATCGGAGTCTGAGGTCTGGATCGCAACCACGACGGTAGGATAACCTACCAAGCACTTGCTTTGTTAGATTGTCGACCTGATCGGTCCGGCGACCCCGGATCGACCGGCGATGGGCCAGCACGAACGGTGAGGACAACCGTGACACCCCCTGCACAGACGACACCGATGGCGCTGCACGACGCCGCGCGCCTGTTCGGCGACACCCCGGCCGTCGCGGACGGTGCGGTCAGGCTCGACTGGATCGAGTTGCTCGGTGCCGTTCAGGAGGTGGCGCGCGCGCTGATCGCGCGGGGCGTGCGGCACGGCGATCGGGTGGCGATGTGGGCGCCCAATACCCACCACTGGGTCGTCGCGGCATTGGCCGCCCACTACGTCGGGGCCGGGCTGGTTCCGCTGAACACCCGCTATGTCGCCGACGAGGCCGCCGATGTGCTCGCCCGTGTCGACGCGAAGGCGCTGTTCATCGCGGGGACTTTCCTCGGCCGGGACCGGGTCGCGGAATTGCGCTCGGCCGCACCGGATCTGGAGATACCCACGATCGTGGTGATTCCGGTGGAGCCGGACAGTGCGGTGGAATCGGAAGCGACCGTGCTGAATTGGTCGGAGCTGGCCGATATCGCCGAACAGGTCACCGTCGAGGACGCGCGCAAACGGGCCGAGGAGGTGAGCCCGGACGACATCTCCGACATCCTGTTCACCTCCGGCACCACCGGGCGCAGCAAAGGCACCCTGGTCGCCCACCGGCAGGCGCTGTCGGTGGTCAGGGGATGGGCCGAATGCGCGACGCTGCGCGGCGACGACCGGTACCTGGTGGTGAATCCGTTCTTCCACAATTTCGGGTACAAGGCGGGCATCCTCGCCTGCCTGGTCACCGGGGCGACGATCGTTCCGCAGGCCACCTTCGACGTGCCCCAGACGATGCGCCTGATCGGCGAGGAGCGGATCACCGTACTGCCCGGACCACCGACGATCTACCAGACCATCCTCGATTTCCCCGACCGCGCAGAGTTCGACCTGAGTTCGCTGCGCGTCGCCACCACGGGCGCGGCGACGGTGCCGGTGGTACTCATCGAGCGGATGCGATCCGAGCTCGACATCGACATCGTCGTCACCGCGTACGGGCTTTCGGAGGCCTCCGGATTCGGGACCATGTGCAAACCCGACGACGACGCCGCGACCATCGCCAACACCTGCGGCGGGCCGATCGCCGGTTTCGAATTGCGGATCGGCGACGCGGGCGAGGTGCTGTTGCGCGGACCCAATGTGATGCTCGGCTATCTCGATGATCCCGAAAACACCGCGGCGACCATCGATGCGGACGGATGGCTGCACACGGGCGATATCGGCGTGGTGGACGAGCGCGGATATCTGCGCATCACCGACCGGCTCAAGGATATGTACATCTCCGGCGGGTTCAACGTGTATCCGGCCGAGGTCGAGCAGGCGTTGGCCCGGCTCGACGGTGTCGCCGAATCCGCGGTGATCGGCGTGCCAGATACCAGGATGGGCGAGGTCGGCAAGGCCTATGTGGTGCGCAAACCCGGATCGACGGTGACCGAGGAACAGGTGCGCGCCCACACCAAAGCCGTGCTCGCCAATTTCAAGGTGCCGCGATTCGTCGAATTCCGGGATCGATTGCCCTACAGCGCCGCCGGGAAAGTGCTCAAGCGCGAACTACGTGAGGAGAAGTGATGTCGGACGAGAACGGTGTATCCGTCGGGGCGGCGGGGCCGGAGAATCCAGAGGGTGAGGTCGTCACCTACGAGACGCGCGGACCTGTCGCGATAGTCACCTTGAACCGGCCCGACTACCGCAACGCGCAGAACTCGGTGATGACCTACGCCATCGACGCCGCTTTCGTCCGGGCCGTCGAAGATCCCGACGTCAAGGTGATCGTGCTGGCGGGCAACGGCAAACATTTCAGCGCCGGGCACGATATCGGCACACCGGGGCGCGATCATCACGTGCGCTACCCGAACAAGGCGACGCTGTGGTGGGACCACGTGGACCGGGTCGGCGGCGACCAGCGTTTCTCCCGCGAGACCGAGGTCTACCTCGGCATGTGCAGGCGCTGGCGCGAGATCCCGAAACCGACCATCGCCATGGTGCAGGGCGCGTGTATCGCGGGCGGACTGATGCTGGCCTGGGTCTGCGATCTGATCATCGCCTCCGACGACGCGTTCTTCTCCGATCCCGTCGTCCGCATGGGTATTCCCGGCGTGGAGTATTTCGCGCACCCGTGGGTCATGGGTCCGCGCGCCGCCAAGGAATTCCTGTTCACGGGTGACCGTTTCGACGCCGCGCAGGCCAAGGAATGGGGCATGGTGAATCGGGTGGTTCCGCGCGCGGAGTTGGAAGAACGCACGCTGGAACTGGCCGAGAAGATCGCCACCATGCCGCAATTCGGTCTCGCGCTCACCAAGAAGGCCGTCAACCAGGCCGAGGATCTGATGGGTATGCGCAGCGGTATGGATTCGGTTTTCGGACTGCACCATTTCGCGCACGCGCACAATGCCGAGATCGGGGCCGATTCGCTGGGCGGCATGAACGCCAAATCGATGAAGGCCGGAGCGACGACCGCCGACAAGGCCGCGCAGAACGGGACACCGTAGTGGATCTGGATCTCGATCGGGCGACGCGGGAATTCCAGGACGAGGTCCGCGAATTCCTGGCCGTCGACAAACCGAAGACACCGCTGCCGTCGATGGATACCAAGGCCGGTTTCGAGGCACACCGCGACTGGGAACGCACCCTCGCCGACGCGCGACTGTCGGTCGTGTCGTGGCAGCGCGAATACGGCGGGCGCGACGCGTCGCTGCTGGAGTGGGTGCTTTTCGAGCAGGAGTACTACGCGGCGGGCGCACCGGGGCGGGTCAGCCAGAACGGCATCTTCCTGCTCGCGCCCACGCTGTTCGAACACGGCAGCCGGGAACAGCTCGAGCGCATCATGCCCAGGATGGCGCGCGGTGACGATATCTGGGCGCAGGCCTGGTCCGAACCCGAGGCGGGCAGCGATCTGGCCGGAATCCGGTCGACGGCCAAGCGCACCAAAGGCGGCTGGCTGCTGAGCGGACAGAAGACCTGGAGTTCACGCGCGTCCTTCGCGGACTGGGCCTTCGGCCTGTTCCGCAGCGATCCCGAGGCCGAACGCCATCGTGGACTCACCTACCTGATGTTCCCGCTCACCGCCGACGGCGTGACGGTGCGGCCGATTCCGCAGCTGGACGGCGAACCCGGTTTCGCGGAGATCTTCCTCGACGACGTGTTCGTCCCCGATCGCGATGTGATCGGCGAACCGGGCGAGGGCTGGCGGGTGGCGATGAGCACCTCCAGTAACGAGCGCGGCCTCTCGCTGCGCAGTCCCGGCCGTTTCAGCGCCACCGCGCAGCGGCTGATCGACCTGTGGCTCGAACTCGGCGACCGCGCCAACACCGGTCAGCGCGATGCCGTCGTGGACGCCTGGATCGGCAGCGAGGCCTACCGCCTGCACACCTTCGGCACCGTCACCCGGTTGAACGAGGGCGGCAAACTCGGCGCGGAATCGTCGATCACCAAGGTGTTCTGGTCCGAACTCGATATCGCCATGCACGAAACCGCGCTGGAAGTCCTCGGGGACGCGGGCGAATACGCGAGTCCGTGGACCGACGGCTACCTGTTCTCGCTGTCCGGCCCGATCTACGCGGGTACCAACGAGATCCAGCGCAATATCATCGCCGAGCGGCTGCTCGGATTACCGAGAGGGAGCAGCCGATGAGGTTCGCGCTCAGCCCGGAACAGCTCGATTTCGGTACCAGCCTGCGCAAATTACTCGACGCCGGTCACACCCCGGCCGCGGTGCGCGCGTGGGCGAACGGTGATCCGCGACCGGGCCGCGCCCTGCTGCGGCAGTTGGCCGGTGCGGGCGTGCTCGGCCTCGCGATCGAGGAGGCGCACGGCGGTGTCGAGGCCGAGCCGATCGACCTCGTCGTCGCCTTCCAGGAATTCGGCCGCGCCGCCGCGCCCGGTCCGGCGGTGGAGACCGCCGCGGCGATACCCGCACTGCTACAGGCACTTCCGCAATCCGACCTCGCCCCCCGCTGGCTGCCCGATTTCGCGGACGGCGCGGCCTTGGGCACCGTGGCATTCGCCATGCCGGGGCGCGGTCCCGTCGCACTGGACGCCGATATCGCCGACGTCGTGCTGTTCGTCGACGGCGACAAACTGTGCACGGCGCGACGCACCGGACCCGTGCGCTCGATCGATCCGGCCCGCCGCCTGTTCCAGGTCGCCGCGGACGAAGTGCTCGTCGAGGGCGAGCAGGTACTCGACGCGGGGGCGGCGGCATTCGACGCGGGGGCGCTCGCGGCCGCGGCGCAACTACTCGGGGCCGGGCGGGCGCTGTTGCACGCGTCGACCGAATACACCAAGCAGCGCAAGCAGTTCGGCAAGCCGATCGGCGAATTCCAAGCGGTGAAACAGAAACTGGCCGATGTGCTGATCGGCCTGGATCTGGCCGAACCGCTGCTGTTCCGCGCGGCGCTCACCACGACCGAACCGACCAGGAGCCGCGACGTGTCGGCCGCCGTGATCGCCTGCGGTGACGCCGCGTACGCCGCCGCCCGCGCCGCGCTCCAGGTGCACGGCGCGATCGGCTACACCGCCGAATACGATCTGTCGCTGTGGCTGACCAAGGTCACCGCCCTTCGGTCCGCCTGGGGCACACCGGATCTGCATCGCGCGCGGATCGCACGGGCGCTGCGTGACGAGACCCTGCTCGAGCGCGCGTTGCGGGGCACCGCGTGAGCGCCGCCGAGCACCGGGAATTCACCGCCTCCGTGCGGGCCCTGCTGACCAAACACGCGACCAGCGCCGCCGTGCGCGCGGGGATGGACGCGGAGCCCGGCTACGACCCCGCACTGTGGCGACTGCTGTCGGAGCAGATCGGCGTCGCGGCACTCGCCGTCCCCGAGGAATACGACGGCGTCGGGGCGGGACTGGTCGAATCCTTGCTGGTCGTCGGCGAATTGGGCCGCACGCTGGCGAATGTTCCGATGCTCGGTTCGGCCGTGCTCGGGGTTCAGGCCGTGCTGCTCTCCGGTGACGGCGACGCCGCAGCTCGGCTGCTGCCCGGTGTCGCGGCCGGTTCCACCATCCTCGCGGTGTGCTGGGCGGGCGCGGACGGCTGGGACGAGCCCGGTATCCACGCCGACGGGGAAACACTGTCCGGCACCGCGCATTACGTGCTCGACGGCTTGCACGCCGACACTTTGATCGCGGTGACCACCTCGGGCCTGTTCGAGGTGTCCGCCGATGCCGAGGGGGTGTCCAGGCGCGGGGTGGCGACCATGGATCCGACCAGGAAACTGGCCGAGATCACCTTCGACGAGGTGCCCGCCCGCAGGCTCGGCGACCGCGATCCCCTCGTGGTCGCGGCGCGACTGCGGGAGGTCGCGTGGGCGGCGGTCGCGGCCGAACAGGTCGGCGCGGCACGGCGGTGTCTGGAACTGACCGTCGAATACACCGGATCGCGGGTCCAGTTCGGCCGGGCGATCGGCGGTTTCCAGGCGCTCAAGCACCGGATGGCCGATATGTACGTGCTCGTGGAATCGGCCGAGTCCGCCTCACAGGCCGCCACCGCGGCGGTGGCCGAGGGCAGCGAGTCGGCGGCGGAGGACGTCTGGGCGGCGCGTATCCACTGCTCGGAGACGTTCACCACGGTCGTGTCGGAAATGGTGCAGATGCACGGCGGTATCGCCATCACCTGGGAGCACGACGCCCACCTGTTCTTCAAACGGGCGCACGGTGACGCCCAACTCTTCGGCACACCGCGCAGGCCGCTGACACCGTCGGTCTGATCGATTCACAGTTACCCCCAGGGGTCCGACACTCCTGGGGATAACTTTGCAAGTTGCCGTGAGCGGAAACCCATCGCGGCGGGATCGATCCGATCGCGGTCCACGGTCTGGACCTCCAGCGAGTACCCGCGGCCGTAGCGCGTCACCCCCGATCGGCCCAGCGTACGGGTGAAGTGACAGCTCTCACCGAGAATAGATAGTTAGCTTATGTAATAATATTTAGGTGCGGCTCCCCCCGGTGACTCCCATAGAAGACAGCGTGGTCGACCTCCTCGTCACCGCGGGTAGGCTCACCCGGCTGGCCGGGGCGAGCGGCGGCGACGATCTACCGCGTGCCGTCCTACGGGCACTCTCGGTGCTCGAGGAACACGGCGCGATGCGGGTCAGCGAATTCGCCCGAATCGATCGATGTTCACAGCCGGCGGCAACGGCGCTGATCGGCAGACTCGTCGCGGACGGATACGCCACCCGAGGCAAGGACCCGGAGGATTCCCGGGCCGTCGTCGTCACCCTCACCCCGGCCGGACGTGACCGCCTCCACCATGCGCGCCGCCGCTACGGCGCCACCTTCGCGAGCAGGCTGACCGAATTCGATCCGGCACGTCTCGCCCGCATGGAGACCGATCTGAAGGACCTGCTCGACGCACTGAAGAGCGCTCCGCCACAGCACTATTCGACCTAGAGGTGATCCCATGACAGTGACCGCGCCCGACGCCGATCTCACCGCGCGCACCGCGCCGAGATCCGGACAGCCCAAAGCCGTCTGGGCCGTCGCGTTCGCCAGCGTCATCGCCTTCATGGGCATCGGACTCGTCGATCCCATCCTGAAGCCGATCGGCGAACAGCTGCACGCCTCGCCGTCGCAGGTATCGCTGCTGTTCACCAGCTACATGCTGGTGACGGGGGTGGCCATGCTGATCACCGGCGTGGTGTCGAGCCGCTTCGGCGCGAAGAAGACCCTGCTGGCCGGGCTCGCGATCATCGTCGTGTTCGCCGCGCTGGCGGGCATGTCGAACACTGTCGCGCAGATCATCGGATTCCGGGCGGGCTGGGGTCTGGGCAACGCCCTGTTCATCGCCACCGCGCTCGCCACCATCGTCGGCGCCTCCACCGGCGGCGTCTCACGCGCGATCATCCTCTACGAGGCCGCGCTCGGAATAGGCATCGCGACCGGTCCGCTGGTCGGCGGCGTGCTCGGCGGAATCAGCTGGCGCGGACCATTCTTCGGCGTCTCGGTGCTGATGGCCATCGCTTTCGTCGCCATCGTCACCCTGTTGCCCGACGGACCGAAACCGGCCCATCACACCTCGATCACCGCGCCTTTCGCGGCGCTGCGCCATCGCGGCCTGCTGACGGTCAGTATCACCGCGCTGCTCTACAACTTCGGCTTCTTCACCCTGCTCGCCTACACCCCGTTCCCGCTCGACATGGGCACCTACGCCATCGGATTCATCTTCTGCGGCTGGGGCATCCTGCTCGCCGTCGCGTCGGTCTTCCTCGCCCCTCGCCTGCAAAAGCGGTTCGGGACACTGCCGATGATGGGGGTCTCGCTCGGACTGTTCGCCGCCGATCTCGCGGTCATGGCCGTCTTCGCCGAACACAAGCCGGTGCTGATCGCGGGAACCGTCGTCGCCGGCCTGTTCCTCGGCGTGAACAACACGCTGATCACCGAGGCCGTCATGATCTCCGCTCCGGTCGAGCGAGCGACCGCGTCGGCCGCGTACAGCTTCGTCCGCTTCGCGGGCGGTGCGGCGGCCCCCTACCTCGCGGGCAAACTCGGCGAGCACAATATCGGCCTGCCGTTCTGGGTCGGTGCGGCGTGCACGGCGGCGGCGGTGCTGGTGCTGGCGTCCGGGCGAGCGGCACTGGCCCACCTCGACGACCACGATCCGGCGGCGCACAGCGTCGACGAGGCACGGGCGATCACCGTCGGCGACTGACCCGGACCGGATCACGTCGACTCACGCGGCATATCGGTCAGCCGCCGTCCTGGCCGATCGCCGCCCGGAAATCCGGATGAGCCCGGACGAACGCGAACCTCTCGTCGTAGATCGGGCGGAACACCACCTTTCGGGCGCTCCTGCCCAGCAGCAGCACGCATACCTACGGGACTCGCGCGCGGCGGGCCGGATTTCTCCATTCACCATCGGCCCAGGACACCGATCCGGCCGGGACCACGGCGTCGTGGCAGATCGGCGGACGTGACACCGGCACCGGGCGCCGCCCGGTGAGGAAATCGCGGAGTAGCGTCGAGCGGTATGGGCGATGCGCAGCGTGGGCGGGTCACACTGGAAACCGGCAAGAAGCGGGTCAGGGTCTATCTGGGCGGGCATCTGGTCGCCGACTCCATCCGGCCGGTGTTGGTGTGGGAGAACCCGCACTATCCCGCCTACTACCTGCCCGCCGCGGACGTGTTCGCGACGCTGGAGGCCAGCGGTACGAGCAAACACTCCCCCAGTCGCGGTGACGGCACCGGATACGACGTCGTCGTCGCCGGGATCACGGCGGAGAACGCCGCGTTGCGCTACCACGATTCGCCGATCCCCGAACTCCAGGAGCTGGTGCGGCTGGAGTGGGACGCGATGGACGAATGGTTCGAGGAGGACGAACCCGTCTACGTACACCCCCGGAATCCGTATTCGCGCGTGGATATCCTCGCCAGCTCACGCCATATCCGCGTCGAGATCGACGGCGTCACGGTCGCCGATTCACGCGCCGCGCGCATCCTGTTCGAAACCGGGCTTCCCGCACGGTATTACCTTCCGCTGACCGACGTTCGCACCGATCTCCTCTCGACCTCCGACACCCACACGAGCTGCCCCTACAAGGGCAATGCCGACTACTGGAACGTCCGCGTCGGCGACACCGAATACGCGGACTACGTGTGGATCTACCGCACCCCGGTCGCGGAGAGCCAGAAGATCGCCGGGCTCGCCTGTTTCTACAACGAGAAGGTCGACATCTACGTCGACGATGTTCTCCAGGAACGGCCGAAGACGCCGTTCAGCTGATCGAACGAGGCGGCAGGGTGCCGGTTCTCCGCCAAGCGAGTTGTGGACGTGGTGAATCCGGCAACCGGATAGTTCGGGTGCCCGCGTGGATCGTCGTACGCCGACGGCCTCGGGACAACCGACCGGAGAACTCCCGTCGAGATCATCCGCGCGTTCCTCGTCGCCCGCCATCGACGCTGGCGCGGGTACACGCGCGCGCGTGACGTTTCCGCCTGGCGGAAGCTCACCGGTACCCGGCGAGACCGTCGGCGAGTTCGCCCCGGTCGTTGTCGCGGTGTCCGGCGAGGGCCTGCTGGAGGGCGAAAGTCGCACGGATAGCGGCGATGCGCCGTACGAGATCAGGACGGCTCGAAGGTGGGGTTTTCGCGCCATCGGTGACGGCGGGGTCGGACATTTCGACGAGCCTGCTCAGGAATCGATTGCCGAAGGTCGCGCCCAGGGCCGCGTAATCCTCTGCCTGGTCCGCGAAGCAGGCGGAATCCCAGTCGACGATGCCGACGAGGCGAGGACCGGTGGAACTCTTTTCCCAGAGCAGATTCTCGCCGCCGAGATCGCCGTGGACTAGTGCGTTCGTGCGGTACGGCAGCGAGTCGAGCGCGGCCAGTTCGACATCGGCTCGGAGGCGGCCTTCAGCTGACATGAGGGGGTACAGGTGGGTGCGGATATCGGCGGCGAACCGGGCCCAGCGGTCGGGGTGAGCGAGAGGGATCGTCGCGGGCCACGCTGAATCGGGCGGCGGTGTCGGCGCGAGGCGAGCCGGTGCTGCGCCGGGCACGTCGGCGGGTAACGGCTCGACAGGGCCGACGTCGGCGGGTGCGCAATTGGCAGGACCGACACCTGTCAGTGCGCAATCAGCAGGACCGACGTCGCGCGAAGGTACCGTCGGGCCCGACGATTGTCGCCCGAACTCGAACCCGGTGGACGGGGCTGAGCGGACGGTATCGACGTCGCAGCCGAGTACAGAGCGCTCGCCGGCCACCGAGTACAGAGCGGTGAGTACGGCGTGACAAGCGCGCACCACGGCTTCCAGCACGGCCGGGTCTTCGAGGGTGGCGGGGTCGAGCGGTGCACCGGGAACTCGTGTCGTGACAAGATACGCGGTATCGCCGGATATGTTCAGCGCCAAGGGTTTCGGGACACCGACGCCGATACCGATACCCGTGAGCGCGGCCAGTCGAGCCGCACGATGAGGGAGCCGTCGCGCGGCGGCGGATGTTCGGGCCAGGCAGACGACGATCTCGGAACCCATGACGACGGTGTGGAATTGGCCTTCGCGCACTTCCGTCACCTCATCGCCGCGCAGCAGTCGGGCGAGTAGCGTGCGATGGCGGTCGAGTACCGCGCGGGTCGCGCTGTGGTCGAGCCGACGGGTCATACCGCGATGAGCGGGGTTTCGTCGGCGGTGTGGCGGTACCTGCCCGGGGCCAGACCGTATTCGCGTTTGAAGGCTTTGGCGAAGGCGAATTCGGAGGTGTAGCCGACCTTTCGGGCGATCGCACTCAGGGCCGCGTCGGTGTCGCGGAGCAGACGGGCGGCGGTGAGCATGCGCCAGCGGGTGACGTAGGCGAGTGGGGGTTCGCCGATGGTGGCGGCGAATCGGCGGGCCAGGGTGGCGCGGGAGACGCCCGCGATATCGCTGAGATCGGGGACCGTCCACGCGCGGGCGGGTTCTTCGTGCACCGCGCGCAGGGCGACGGCGACGGCCGGGTCGGCGAACGCGGCGGCCCAGCCGGTGGCGTGCTCGGTGGCCTGCTGGTCGAACCAGGAGCGCAGGGCGAAGAGCAGCAGCATTTCGAGCAGAGCGGGGACGACGGCGTCGCTGCCGAGTCTGGGTTCGGTCATCTCGGCGGCGAGCAGGTCGACCGCGCCGCGCAGCGCGGGATCGCGGCGGGAGTCGGCCGGGAGGTGGATGAATTCGGGGAGTTCGTCCAGCAGTGGGTGGCTGCGCTGCCTGCCGAGTCCGTATGCGCCGCAGAGCAATGCGGTCTTCGCCCCCGAACCCGGGATGTAGCGGGGTTCACCGGGGATCGCGACTTCGGTGACCGGGCTGTCGAGGTCGTCGACCAGGCAGTGGTCGGCGCCGCGCGGCATGAACAACACGTCGCCCGTCTCCAGTGCGAGGGGCACACCCGTCGCGGGCATACGGCTGCGCCTCTGCGGCGACTCCGGGAGGTTGGAGGGCGCGACCACACCCGATGCCGAGGAGACCGGCGTCGTGCCGATCGTCGCCGACCCCGGCTCCAAACCGAACGTCGCGGGCCCGACGCTGCCCGGACGTGATCCGATCCGCGATGACCGAGCACCGGCACGATTCGCAGCCCCGGTGGGCGATGTTTCGAGAGTTCCTGCACCGCTGGATGATTCGGGCACGCTCCGCAGCGACGCCACGGTCACACCGGCGGGCGGGACCACGTAGCACGACCCCTCCAGCACGACGTGGAACCCCGCACCGGGCACCACCGGGTACTCCCGCCCCCACGGCGCGTGCCGGACGAACATGCCCGAGGCCGGGTTGCCGGTACGGATCGCGGCAATGGTCTCGCTGAGGATGTCCACCGCACCAGCCTAGCGCCGATATGAGTGTTTCGGATATCGAAGAGAGTGATTCAGCCATTCAAAGGCTCACCCGGCCGCCATACGGTGAGTTCATGACAACGACGAAAACCACCACCATCGCCGTCTACGGTGCCTCCGGCATCACCGGCGGCCACATCCTCGGGGAACTGCGCCGACGCGGACTCGCCGCGATCCTGGTCGGCCGGGACGCGGGCCGATTGCGCGCGGCCGCCGACGCGGCGGAACTGACGGACGCGCGGATCGCGGTGGCCGATCTCGGCGACCACGACGCGCTGGTCGCAGCCTTCTCCGGTGCCGACGTGGTGATCAGCGCCCTGCCCGCCTACGTGGACAACGGCGAACCGGTGCTCGTCGCCGCCATCGACGCGGGCGCGCACTACACCGACGTGTCGGGCGAACAACTGTTCCTGAAGCGGGTTCTCGACGTGTACTCCGCGCGTGCCGAAGCCGCCGGGGTGACGGTGATCTCGGGGGTCACCGACAACAGCCTGCCCGCCGACCTGCTGGCCTACCTGACGTCGCGCCGGGTCGCGGGCCCCGCCGACATCGTCATCAGCCACCTGAGCAAGAGCGGAGGAAACGGGTCGAAAGGCAGCGCGCGAACGGTTCTCGCCGGACTCGACTGGTTCCGTTCGGGCGGCTGGCATTACGCGGACGGCGAATTGCGCACCGGCACGACGGCCCGGCACCCCGAGATGACCTTCCCCGGCGACAGCGTGCCGACCGCGGTATCGAAATTCCCGCAGCCGCCGGTGCTCACCATCCCCCGTCATTCGGAGGTCTCCTCCGTCGAAGGCGTGGTCGCGACCTCGATTCTCGACCAACTCGGCGGGTTCACCGCCGAGATCGTCGACTCCCTGCCCGAGACACCGAGCGCGGACCTGCGCTACGACCTCGTCGTCGACGCGTACGGGGCCGACGGTGGACGGGTCCGTGGCGTGGTCAGCGGGGTGGACTCCTACCGCGACTCCGGTCTGATGACGGTCGAGATCGCGGTCGGACTGGCCGGAGGCGAGGCGAAACCGGGCGCGCTCGCACCGGCGGAGGCGTTCGACGCGGTGCGGGTCCTGGACTCGCTCGAACAGTTCGGCATCACGTGGCGGATCGAGTGACAGCGCGGCTGTCGGGCATAGTCGGGTGATGACCGAGAATCGACCCGACCTGGCCGCGGCATTGGATCTGGCTCCGCATCCGGAAGGCGGCTGGTATCGGGAAACCTGGCGCAGCGCCGTGGAATTCGTCCCGGAGGGATATGCCGGACCGCGGGCGAGCGCGACCGGAATCTATTTCCTGCTGATGCCGGGAGAACGGTCCGCCCCGCACACGGTCACCTCCGACGAGGTGTGGCTCTGGCACCGGGGCGGGCCGCTCGTGCTCGATATCGGCGGGGAAGAGGTAATACTCGGGCCCGACGTCGAGCGGGGGCAGGTGCTCCAAGCGGTGGTGCCGGGCGGGGTCAGCCAGGCGGCGTGGCCGTCGGGGGCGGAATACGCGCTGGTGAGTTGTATCGTCTCGCCCGGATTCGACTTCGCGGATTTCCGGCTCGACTGAATACCCGGCCTCAGCGGTCATTCGCGCCGCGAACGGGCAGGAACCCGCGTTCCCGGCCGCAGAATGTCCGCTGCGGCCGGGGTGCACTCACCGGACCTCGACGACGCCCTCGTCCACCGCCCACTTGATGGTCTTCTCCAGATGCGGGCAGGAGTCGGGACGGCCGGGCGCATTGCCCTTGGCCGCCAGTTCGGCGTAGACGGGGCAGTGGGCGGCGGGATTGTCCGTCCACTGCACCGAGGTCTGATGCGAACTCGCCTTGCGCACCAGCACACGACTGTGGCAGGTGTGACAGGTCAGCGGCGTGAGCCCGTCCTCCAGGTAGCGCTTCCTGTCGGCGACGGTCTGGGACTGCACTTCGGCTCGCCGCGCGGGCTGATCGGCGAAATCGGGTGCCTTGGCCCAGGTCGACGACATCAGACACTCGCCTCCGCCTGGGCCGCCTCGGCCGCGTCGGATTCGGCCTTGCGCCGCAGATTCTCCGCGACCTCGGCCTCCCACGCCTCGTTGGCCTTGGTGGTGTCGACCTCGAATTCGAAACGCTGGGTCATCTTGTCGGTGACCTCGGCCAGGTCGACGTAGAACTGGTCGTACCAGCGGCGCAGCTGGTAGACGGGGCCGTCCTCCTCACAGAGCAGCGGATTCTCGACCTTGGACTTGTGCTTCCAGATCTCGACATCCTGGAGGAAACCGACGCTGATGCCCTCGGTCATCTTCGCCGCCAGTTTGTCGGCGGTCGGGCCGTCGACGCCCTGCGGCTTCTCCAGCGTGATGCCCCACTGGAGTACGAACGAATCCTGCGTGACCGGGTAGTGGCAGTTGATCAGGACGCTCTTGACCTCGTAACCGCTGTAGACATTGACCAGCGGGTTGATCATGTAGGAGGGTCCGAAATAGGACGCCTCCGATTTCAGCAGGGTGTCGCCGCTGTACTTGGAGGCCATGCCGATATCGGGCCTGCCCTTGGTCTCCAGGAACTGGGTGGCGATATGACCTTCGAAGACGTTCTTGAAATAGGTCGGGAAGGCGAAGTGGATGTAGAAGAAGTGCGCCATGTCGACCACGTTGTCGATGATCTCGCGGCAGTTGGCGCCCTCGATCAGCATCGAATTCCAGGTCCAGTCCGTCCAGCCGCTGTCGAGTTGCTCGACCGGGCCGCCCTTCTCGTCGGTGTAGGGGCCGACGATATGGGGGATGGTGACCTCCGGCGGCGGCTGACTGCCCTCGTGGTCGTGCCAGACGAACAGCTGACCGTTGCGTTCCAGCGTGGTCCATTTGCGAGTCCGAGCCAGCGGCGGCACCCGGCGCGCGTACGGAATCGCCGAGCATTTGCCGTTGGTGCCCGACCAGCGCCAGTCGTGGAACGGGCAGGCGATATCGTCGCCCTTCACCTCGCCCATCGACAGGTCGCCGCCCATATGCCTGCAGTAGGCGTCCAGCACCCGCAGTTCACCCTCGCTGTCGGCCCAGACCACGAGTTTGGTGCCGAAGACGCTCACCGCGTGCGGCTTGCCGTCCCGGAAGTTCTTGGCAAGGCCGATGCAGTGCCATCCCCGCGCATACCGGGTCGGCACCGAGCCGACATCCAGTTCGCGGACTTTCGCACCGCTCCCCTGTGGGGTAACCGCCATCGCGAATCCTCCTCCTTCTGTACTAGAACACGTTACAAAAATGTCGCGTTCGACGCCAGCGATTCCGCTCACATCCAGCACATGTCCTTGTTTTACCCGCGTGGAACACCGGTTCTCGACATAAATAAGAACCTGTTCTAGTCTCAGAGGCAAATGAGTACCGGTTACCAATCCGACCAGGCAGGAGCAGGTCCCGAGATGACGCAAGAAGTGACCGAACGGGTCGAAGCGCTGTTGCCGACACTGCGCGAGAAGGCGCAGGAGGCCGAGGACCTGCGGCGGCTGCCCGACGAGACCGTCAAGGCGCTCCAGGAGACCGGATTCTTCCGGTTGTTGCAGCCCAAGCAGTGGGGCGGCTACGCGGCCGATCCCGTCGTCTTCTACGACACCGTCCGCAAGATCGCGAGCGCGTGCGGTTCCACCGGATGGGTCGCGGGCATCATCGGCGTGCACAACTGGCATCTGGCGCTGTTCTCGCAGCAGGCGCAGCAGGATGTCTGGGGTGAGGACACCGAGGTCCGCATCTCCTCCTCCTACGCCCCGATGGGCGCGGGCGTGGTCACCGACGACGGTTACACCGTCAACGGCTCGTGGGCCTGGTCCTCGGGATCCGACCACGCGGACTGGGTGGTCGTCGGCGGCCCGGTCATCAAGGACGGCAAACCCGTCGACTTCGGCAGCTTCCTCATCCCCCGCTCCGAATACCGCATCGACGACGTCTGGAACGTGGTCGGCCTGCGCGGCACCGGCTCCAACACCATCGTGGTCGAGAACGTCTTCGTGCCGCGGCACCGCTTCCTCAGCTTCCGCGCGATGAGCGAACTGAAATCGCCCGGCCTGGAACAGAACACCGACCCGGTGTACAAGATGCCCTGGGGCACCATCCATCCCACCACCATCTCCACGCCCATCGTCGGCATGGCCTACGGCGCGTACGCCGCGCACGTGGAACACCAGGGCAAGCGCATCCGCGCCGCCTACGCCGGGGAGAAGGCCAAGGACGATCCGTTCGCCAAGGTCCGCATCGCGGAGGCCGCCAGCGATATCGACGCCGCGTGGCGTCAACTCTCGGGCAATATCGCCGACGAGTACGCGCATATCGTCGCCGGTGAGGAAGTGCCGTTCGAGTTGCGGCTGCGCGCCAGGCGCGACCAGGTCCGCGCCACCGGGCGCGCCATCGCCTCGATCGACAAGCTGTTCGAGAGCTCCGGCGCCACCGCGTTGGCCAACGGCACACCGCTACAGCGGTTCTGGCGAGACGCCCACGCCGGGCGGGTGCACGCCGCCAACGATCCCGAACGTGCCTACACGGTCTTCGGCTCCGGCGAATTCGGCCTGCCGATCACCGACACCATGGTCTAGGAGGACCTTGTCGTGACCTCGACGGTGGAACTCACCTACGAATCCACTTCCCGGTACGCCCAGGTGCGTCCCGATCTCCGACTGCACTACCACGAGGCCGGGGTCGGCAACGGGCCGACGATCGTGCTGCTGCACGGCGGCGGCCCCGGCGCGTCCTCCTGGTCGAATTTCTCCCGCAACATTCCGGTGCTGGCGCGGAATTTCCACGTGCTCGCGGTGGACCAGCCGGGATTCGGGCGCTCGGACAAGCCGACCGAGCACCCGCAGTACTTCGTGCACAGCGCCTCGGCGTTGAAGGATCTGCTCGATCACCTCCGGATCACCGAACGCGTTCACCTGCTCGGCAATTCGCTCGGCGGCGGGGCCGCGGTGCGTTTCGCCCTCGACTACCCCGAACTCGCGGGCAAACTCGTGCTGATGGGTCCGGGTGGGCTCAGCGTGAACGTCTTCGCGCCCGACCCGACCGAGGGCGTGAAGAATCTGGCGAAGTTCAACTACGAACCGACCAGGGCGAATCTGGAAGCGTTCCTGCGCATCATGGTCTTCGACCAGTCGCTGATCACCGAGGAACTGATCGATGAACGCTTCGAATCGGCGCGGCAGCCCGAATCGTTGGCGGCGACGAGGGCGATGGGTAAATCGTTCTCCGGCGCGGATTTCGAACAGGGCATGCTCTGGCGCGAGGCCTACAAACTGCGCCAGCCGGTGCTGTTGATCTGGGGCCGGGAGGACCGGGTCAACCCGCTCGACGGCGCGATCGTGGCCACCAAACTGCTGCCGAGGGTGCAGCTGCACGTCTTCGGTGGCTGCGGACACTGGGCGCAGCTGGAGAAATTCGACGAATTCAACCGGCTGGCCTCGGATTTCATCGCCGGTTCGCGCGGCAAGGAGCGATGATGGACCACGATCGCGCGGCGCTCGCGGACACCGGCCGAGCGTCCGGCAACACTCAGGAGAAGTGATGGGTATTCGATCACTGGGGTATCTGCGCATCGAGACCGCGAATATGGCGGCGTGGCGCGAATACGGGCTCAAAGTGCTCGGCATGGTCGCGGGCAACGGCTCCGATCCCGAGTCGCTGTATCTGCGGATGGACGAATTCCCGGCCCGGCTGGTCATCGTGCCGGGCGAGCGGGATCGGCTTCTGGTGTCCGGCTGGGAGACCGCGAACGCCGGTGAACTCCAGGATGTCCGGGATCGGCTCGACGCGGCGGGGGTGCCCTTCAAGGAGGGCACCGCGGCGGAGAAACTCGACCGGCGCGTCGACGGGCTGATCCGGTTCGAGGATCCCTCCGGCAATACGCTGGAGGCCTTCCACGGGGTCGCGCTCGAATCCCGACGCCTGGTCACCCCGTACGGGCACCGGTTCGTCACCGAGGAACAGGGTCTGGGCCACGTCGTCCTGAGCACCACCGACGACGCGGCCGCACTGGTCTTCTACCGCGACGTCCTCGGCTTCCGGTTGCGCGATTCGATGCGGATGCCGCCGCAGATGGTCGGGCGTCCGGCCGACGGCGAACCGGCCTGGCTGCGGTTCTTCGGCTGCAACCCGCGCCATCATTCGCTGGCCTTCCTGCCGCTGCCGACCCCGAGCGGGATCGTGCACCTCATGCTGGAGGTGGAGAACGCCGACGACGTGGGTCTGGCGCTGGATCGCGCGCTGCGCAAGAAGGTTCCGATGTCGGCGACGCTCGGACGGCACGTCAACGACAAGATGCTGTCGTTCTACATGAAGACGCCCGGCGGTTTCGACGTCGAATTCGGTTGCGAGGGACTCGAAGTCGAGGACGAGTCGTGGATCGCCAGGGAATCCACCGCCGTGAGCCTGTGGGGTCACGACTTCACGGTCGGCATGAAACCGCAATGACGGACGGGGTCGGCGAAACCGTGGCGGGCCCGGCGGCCGGCCCGGTGATCGACGCGCGCCAGTTCCGGAACGTGCTCGGCCAGTTCTGCACCGGCATCACCGTGATCACCACCTTCGACGGCGACGGAGCCCCCGTCGGTTTCGCGTGCCAGTCCTTCGCGGCGCTGTCGCTGGAACCGCCGCTCGTCCTGTTCTGCCCGACCAAGAACTCGCGGTCCTGGGCGGCGATCGAACAGTCGGGGCGGTTCTGCGTCAACGTCCTCGCCGAGGAACAGCAGCCGACCTGCGCCCGGTTCGGCTCCCGCGAACCCGATAAATTCGCCGGAATCCCTTGGCGCACCTCAGATTCGGAACTACCGCTGCTCGACGACGCGCTGGCAACCATCCAGTGCACCGTCGACAGCGTGATCGACGGCGGTGACCACTACATCGTCATCGGCCGCGTGCAGGCCCTGTCGGAATCCACCGATTCCGGCAGACCGCTGCTGTTCTACCGCGGCCAGTACACCGCCATCGAACCGGACAAGACCACCCCGGCCCCCTGGCGAGCCGACCTGGACCACTTCCTCACCACCACCACCCTCGACACCTGGCTCTGATCACAGCGAACAGCCGCGCGTTGCCCGCGCGGCTGTTCGATGTTCGGGGTCAGGCGGAGGCGGCGCGGAGGGCGAACCAGCCGGTGGTCGGGTCGGCGTAGCCGTGGTAGAGGAGGGGGATGCCCTGGTCGACGTCGAAGTGGCGGTAGATGGCGAGCATCGCCTGGCGGACGGCGTAGTCCTGGAAGTCGTCGACGCGGCGGGGGCCGATGGGGTGTTCGGGGAGCAGGGACAGGCGGGCCATGTCGTCGGAGTCCGCGGTGTCGAGGCCGACGGGGATCGGGTCGTCGATGAGGTGGTCGTGCAGGATGGCGCGGGTGCGGTCGTAGTCGGGCAGGCGGGCGGACAGGGTGGGAAGGGCACGGAATTCGGCGCGGACCGAACTGTGCGGATCGACCTGGGTCTGGATCAGGGTCATCAGGTCCGGGCGCGGCATCGTCAGGCCCGCGCGCAGCGGTGTCTGTTCCAGCAGGTGCAGGATGCAGCCGCCGTGGACGAGTGGTTCGGGGACCAGGAATGCCGCCAGCACCGGATCGGCGTATTCGCGGCAGGTGAGACAGGCTTTCACCTGGGTCGGATCGGTCATGCTGATCTCCCTCCGAGAGGGGGCGTCGATCGCTCGCTCCGACTCGCGGGCGACCACCGAGAGCAATGCGTTGAGCGCCGAACGCGCGTATATCCCGCACCGCCCGACCAGATCTGCCCTGTCAGTATAGGGGCGCGGACAACCCCCGCGGCAGGTCCGCGAAACAACGATCAGGCGCGCGGACGCAGGGTGACCTCGGCGCAGGTCGCCGCGTCGGGGGATTCCTCGGCCAGGAATACCGTCTGCGCCATCATCCGGAATCCGGACATCTGCTCACGGAAGACCTCGATGGATTCCTCCGGATGCACCGAATCGATCACCGCGTGCGGACCGAACGCGTTGAACTGATGACTCACCCCGCGCGGAATCTGCATATCCATGAACGAACAGGGCGGCACGATCACGTTGTATCGCGGTCGGTGCACGCCGGGCGGGGTGTCGGGCAGATCGTCGGTGAACCGTTCGGGGCGGAACGGGGTCACGCCTTCGACGTGATTCACCTCGAACGGCGACAGACTGCTGACCCGGATCCGGGTGTCGGGTCCGGTCATCATGCGCACGAAACGCAGGCCGGTGTGCAGGTGCATGCGCGAACAGATACCGCGTTCGCCGACATCGTAGAAATCCATCAGGTATCGGTCGGCGAAGAATCCGTCGAAGGGTTTCTCGATCATGTAGACATCGCCCTCCTCGAAGGTCTGCGAGCGGACGATCCCGTCGGCGTCGGGTGTGGTCGCGGCGCGCAGGGTTTTCGCCTTCCTGACGATCTCGGCGAAGGTCTGCACGACCACGAGGGCGACCTCGGCGGGGAAGGTCGCGACGGGTGTCACGGTGTTGCGGCCCGCGTCTTCGAAGTCGGCCACCTCGTGGATCTCGTTCTCGTCGTCCGCGGTGTTCTTGATCCGGGGATCGGACATGGGGTGGTGGCTCCTCTCACGGACCGACGTCGAATGCTCGCAACCACAGTTCCAGCGAGAGCACCAGCCACAGCTTGCCGCCCTGACGTGGCAGCAGCGCACCGTCCCCCCGCAACCAGGCTCGGATGGTGTCCTCGCGGAACAGTCCGCGAGCCCGCGCGGAGCGGCCGAGCAGCAGATCGTGGCCGAGATCGCGCAGCGGACCGGCCAGCCACTGCTGCACCGGCACCCGCATTCCGCTCTTGGGTCGGTCGACGATGGTCGCGGGCAGTAGATCCCGGACCGCCTCCTTGAGAATCCATTTCTCGGTGGCGCCCGCGAGTTTGAAACGCGGCGGAACCCGGAAGGCGTGGTCGATGACGGCGCGGTCGAACAGCGGCGCGCGTCCCTCCAATCCGCTGGCGGCGGTGAGCCGTTCGACCTTGGTGAGGATGTGGTGCGCGCCTTTGGTGCGCAGATTCGTGTGCAACAGCTGGTTGAGCAGACTCGTCATCGCGCCCGCGGTGAGGGTGGGCGCGAGCAGGTCGGTCAGGGGCGGTGCGTCGGTGAGCGCGGCGAGCACATCGGGGCTGAGCAGGACCGGGAGGTCGCCGTGGCATTTGCGGTAACTGTCGAGGTAGGCGCGGGCCCTCGCGGTCGGATCCGGATCGTCGCGGGTGAGTTCGAAGATCAACATGGGCAGGTTCTTCGGACCGCCGAAGACCGGATCTCCGCCCTCGCCGTTGAGCACGACCCGCGCGCCGTCGGCGGCCGCGGCTTCGGCGAGCAGCAGATTGGGGACCGTCAGCGGATCGCCGACCGGGCAGTCGAGCAGTGCCACCGTCTCGGCCAGCCGGGCCGCGACGGTCTCCCCCGGCACGGTCAGCACGCGATGCTCGGTATGGCAGTGCGCGGCGACGAGCCCGGAGTAGGCCAGTTCGTTGGGGGTGGTCCCGGTGAAGGCGATCGAATACGAACGCACCGTCTGATCGTGGTTCTTGGCGGCGAGGGCGGTGACCAGACTGCTGTCGATACCGCCCGAGAGCAGCACGCCGACCGGTTCGCCCACCGGCAGGCGTCGCACGGTGGCGTCTTCCAGGAGGGCGCGCAGGTCGAGCGCGTGCGCGGCGGCGGAGCGGTCGTCGGTCGTTTCGGCGGGCTCCCAATAGGTTTCCTCGACGGAGGTTCCGTCGGGACGCAGGCGGAGGCAGCGACCGGGCAGGGCCTCGTGAACGTCGCGGAAGAGGGTTTCGCGGCCGGGGAGGTAGGCGAAGGTGAGGAACGAGCGCACGGCGGGCAGGTGCAGGCCGGTGCGCAGCGCGGGCCAATCGGCCACGGCGCGAATCGAACCCGACGCGGCCCACGAACGGCCCGCTCGAGCGTAGAAGAGGGTGCGGGTGCCGACGTGGTCGCGGAACAGCACGAGATCCGGGCCGTCGGCGACGGCGAGGACGAACATGCCGTCGGCACGGGCGATTCCGGCGTTGCCGAAACGCGCGTACATCCGCAGCAGCAGTTCGCCGTCCGGGGCATCCGGCGGTGGCGCGTCGGCGCCGAGCGCGGCGCGCAGTTTCGCGGCGTTGAACAGGGTGACCGCGCCGACGGCGGTGAGCTCACCCGAGGTGAAATATCCGGCGGGAGCGCCGGATCCGGGGAGCAGGCCAAGGGCGTGGCGGGTGGTCACGGCGACCGGATCGCCACCGACAGCCCGGACGGCCCCCGACGGATCGTCCGAGGTCAGGAACGCGCACCAGCGAGACATGGCTCTCCCCTAACCGAAATCGCCGCCGTCGTCATCGGAGTCGTCACTCCAGGAGCCGTAGTCGTCGGAACCGCTGTCGGAACCGGAGGGCTGCGTCGCCGCCTGTCTGCGCAATTCGTCCTCCTCGGCCGCCGACATGAAATCCGGGGGCATGATCAGACCGCCGAGCAACGCGCCGCCCGCCACCGCGGCGAGGATCGCGCCGAGCCTTCCGCCGAAAGAGGAACGGTTGACGGTGAGCAGTCCGTCGCTCCACAGGGTTCGCCCGTACCCGGATTCCCTCCCGTACAGCACTGTCCCGTTGCTGAAGACGCGCTTCACCATGCTGCGGCCCAGCGGTTCATCGATTCCGGAATTGCCGCGGTCGTCTCGCCAGGACACCGTGGTGCCGGGCCCGCGCGAACGCCACTCCTGCCGACCGTCGGAATAGCGCCGGTGCACGGTGCCGTCGGTGAGCAGTTCATCGGAATAGGTGACTTGCCGTCGCACCGACATGAGCAGCCCCTTTCATGCGGTGGGTTTCATGCGGTGGGTTTCATGCGGTGGGCCAGGTCAGGAAACCGGTCGTGCGGACACGACCCCACTGCGTCGAGGCGCCGCGCGGGCGGACCTCGCGCACGAGGCGGTGCACGGTGCGCAGGAGCGAGGCCGGGCGGACCGCGTCGACCTCGACATATCTGTTCCGGCGCAGCCACGCGCTTTCCCAGGGGTCGACCGTGGATTCGAGATCGATCGGGGCGGTCGCCGGTGCGGGCTGGGCGTCCGCGGGGTCGGGACGCGGGGAGGTCGGATCGTCCGACGGTGGGCGCGGGTCCGTCGTCCGGTCGACCTCGTCTTCCGACCGGGCGGACCGGGAGGTGGAAACCGGCAGGTGGGTCGAGTGCAGGGAACCCGCCTGACGGGGGCGAAGTCCCAGCGGCACCACGCGCACTCCGTCGGGGATCGGGGTCAGGGCGCGCACGCGATCGGGGAAAGTCAGGCCGTGGGCGCTCGCGTCGTGGAGTAGATACACGGCTGACCCTTCGACCAACTCGAGCATTCCCGCGACGCGCGGATCGAGCGGGAGTTCGGCGGCGCTCAGCACCGGGCAGGCTGATTCCATCGGAACACCGTTGGCGCGCAACATCTGCGCGATGTCGTCGGATTCGCAGATCAGCAGGCGAGGCAGGCCGTAGTCGAACAGATCCGGTTCCGGGGTGTGCCGACCTGCGGGGCGGGGGCGAGCCGGTCGCGGTGTCAGCAGACCGGGGATCGGGCCGTGCTCGCGCAGCGCGGTGCGGAAGTCGTCGTAGCTCACGGGGGCGGCGACGGTGAAGGCGGGACGCCGGAGTCCGCGCGGCACCGGGAGCAGCACGCGGCAGACCTCGTAGTAGAGCTGACGTTCGGTGAATCGGATATCGCTCGGCGCACCGGCGCGGAGGGCGGCGACGCGCAGCGCCCGGCCGAGCACCTGCGCTTTCACCCGGTCGGCCACGTGAGGAAACCTACCGCGCGGGCGCGCTGACGATCCGGGTCGGAGGCTTCCTCGACCCGGCGCATCGCGCTGTCCAGTGCCGCGAGCAGTTTGGCCGGCGGCACCGCGGCCAGCGGTGACCACCAGCCGTCGGCGAGCCAGGCGGTCTCCGCCTCCGACAGCGGTTCGCCGCGCAGTCGTGACACGTCGGTCTCCGACGGCTGCCCGTCACGCAGGCACAGCGCCTTCGGTTTGCCGATCAGCGCCCGAGGAGCCAGACCGACCGGCACCGCCCGCGAGCCCAGCGCGGCGCGGGCCTCGCTCGCGAAGGCGATACCGGGCACGCTCGCGTCGTGCAGCACCAGAACCGGGACGCTCGGCGGCAGCCGATCGATCCGATTCGACAACACCATCCCCCAGGTCTGGGACACATTGTTGGCCGAAAGGCAGGTGAGCACATGGCGATCCGGGCACAGCACCGCGATCCGGGGGCTCGCCGGGGCCGGCGGCATATCGGCGCGCTCGTTCACCGAGCCGGGCGGCGGGTAGCCGTAGACCTGCAACCACCGGCCGACCACCTCCTTGTGGAACCGGTCGTAGGGCACCGGCATCCGCACCGGGGCCCGACGCAGGTAGCGGGGGCGGAGCGCGGTCAGCAGCAGATTCACCAGTATCAGCGCGCCGATACCGACACCGATGACGACCAGCACGGGGAACAGGCCGGTCAGCGCGAGGACGAAGGTGGCGATACCGATCGGCACCGACAGCAGGAATCGCCGCCCGATGTATTTCGCGCGCAGATCCGGCAATTTCCTGCGCGAGGCCGCGTACCAGAGTTGCGGTGTCGTGTACCGCAGATTCCGCCCGTCCCCGAGCCGCTCGGCCAGCTTGCGCACCCGGATGTCGTGCAGGCCGAGCACACTTTCCTTCGGTTCCAGCGCGAACACCCGGCGGCATTTCGAACACCGCCGGTCACCGCGCTCCCGGCGCAGCAGGTTCTGGCTACAGTGCGGACAGATCATCTGTCATCCATCCGCACACGCCACGGCCCCGCCGCCGACGAAACTGGATCCTCACAGGTACGGCATACCCGATCAACCGCAATAGCGCGACCGCAGTGCGCGAACCGCCGATGACACCCCGGACAATTCCCGGCAACTCCGGCCGATCAGGCGTTGGCGGCCTGTTCGCGGCGCAGTTCCAGGGCGATGTCGATGAGTTGGTCCTCCTGGCCGCCGACGAGTTTGCGTTTGCCCGCGCGGACGAGCATTTCGGCGGCGGAGACGCCGTAGCGTTCGGCTTGACGTTCGGCGTGCTTGAGGAAGCTGGAGTAGACGCCCGCGTAACCCATCATCAGGGCTTGGCGGTCGAGCAGACATTCCTGGGGCATGACGGGGCGGACCACGTCCTCGGCGGCGTCGGCGATGGCGAAGAAATCGATACCGGTCTTGACGCCGATCTTGTCGCAGACTCCGACGAAGGCTTCGACAGGGGTGTTGCCCGCGCCCGCGCCGAAACGGCGTGCGCTGCCGTCGATCTGCTTGGCTCCCGCGCGCACCGCGTACACCGAATTCGCCACGGCCAGGTCGAGGTTCTCGTGGCCGTGGAAACCGACCTGGGCGTCGTCACCGAGTTCGGCGACCAACGCCGAGACGCGGTCGGAGACTTCGTCGAGTACCAGCGCGCCCGCCGAATCCACCACGTAGACGCACTGGCAGCCCGCGTCGGCCATGATGCGGGCCTGTTTCGCCAGCGCCTCGGGCGGCTGGGTGTGCGACATCATCAGGAAGCCGACGGTTTCCAGACCGAGTTCGCGAGCCAGGCCGAAATGCTGGATGGAGACGTCGGCTTCGGTGCAGTGCGTGGCGATGCGGCAGATGGAGGCGCCGTTGTCCTGGGAGATCTTGATGTCCTCCTTGACGCCGACGCCGGGCAGCATGAGGACGGCGATCTTGGCCTGTTTCGCGGTCTCGGCCGCGATCTTGACCAGTTCCTGTTCGGGGGTCTTGGAGAACCCGTAGTTGAACGAGGAGCCGCCGAGTCCGTCACCGTGGGTGACCTCGATGACGGGCACGCCCGCGCTGTCGAGCGCGGCGACGATATTGCGCACGTCCTCACCGGTGAACTGGTGGCGCTTGTGATGGGATCCGTCACGCAACGAGGTATCGGTGACGCGGATGTCGAATTCGGTCCAGAGGGTCATGGTGGAAGCTCCTATACCCGAGCCGAGACGATATGCTGTGCCATGACCTCGCCCACCTGGGTGGCCGCGGCGGTCATGATGTCGAGATTGCCCGCGTAGGGCGGCAGGAAATCACCCGCGCCCTCGACCTCGACGAAGACCGAGACCTTCGCCATGCCACCGGATATCACCGACGGCGGATCGAATTGCGGGTCGTTGAGCAGCCGGTAGCCGGGCACGTACTGCTGGATGTCGGCCACCATGCGGTGCACGGATTCGGAGATGGCGTCGGTGTCGGCGTCCTCGGGAATCGCGCAGAAGATGGTGTCGCGCATGATCATCGGCGGGTCGGCCGGATTCAGGATGATGATCGCCTTACCGCGTTCGGCGCCGCCGATGGTCTCGACGCCGCGCGAGGTGGTCTTGGTGAATTCGTCGATATTGGCGCGGGTGCCGGGCCCGGCCGACACCGAGGCGACCGACGCCACGATCTCGGCGTACGGCACGGCGACAACGCGGGACACGGCGGCGACGATCGGAATGGTCGCCTGCCCGCCGCAGGTGATCATGTTGACGTTCGCGGCGTCGATATTGCCGCCGAGATTCACCGGCGGCACCACGGCGGGGCCGACGGCGGCGGGGGTGAGATCGACGGCCCGGATACCGGCTTCGGCGTAGCGGGGCGCGGCGGCCCGATGCACATAGGCCGAGGTGGCCTCGAAGACCAGGTCGGGCAGTTCGGGCTGGGCGAGCAACCAGTCGACGCCTTCGTGCGAGGTCTCCAGTCCGAGACCGGCGGCCCGCTTCAAACCCTCGCTCTCCGGGTCGATCCCGATCATCCAGCGCGGCTCGATCTTCTCCGAGCGGAGCAGTTTGTAGAGCAGATCGGTACTGATATTGCCGGACCCGACGATCGCGGCGGTGACGGTCCCGTGATCGGACACGATTGGCCTCCTGGGGGGCAGCCGGCGGCGCCGGCAGGGTTGAAGGTCTAGGTGAATTGCAGTCGGACGGAGCCGAGTCCGGCGAAGTCCGCGTGGAAACTGTCGCCGGGACGGACATCGATCGCGCGCGTGCACGACCCGGGCAGCACGATGTCGCCCGCTTTCAGCCGTACGCCGAAGGAGGCGACCTTGCGGGCCAGCCACGCGACCGCGATGACCGGATCGCCGAGTACCGCGTCGCTGCGGCCTTCGGCGACGACCTCGCCGTTGCGGGTGAGCACCGCGTCGATCGCCTTGATATCGATATCCTTCGGCACGACGCGTTCGCGGCCGAGGACGAAACCGGCGGAGGAGGCGTTATCGGAGATGGTGTCGCACAGGCCGATATTCCAGTCCTTGATGCGCGAGTCGATCAGTTCGATCGCGGGCGCGTAGGCGACGGTCGCGGCGAGCACGTCCTGCTCGGTGCAGTCCGCGCCGGGCAGATCGGCGCCGAGCACGAAACCGACCTCCACCTCCACCCGGGGGAACAGGTAGCGCCCGGTGTCGACCGGCGCCTCCTCGAAGACCTCCATATCGGCGAGCAGATGACCGTAGTCGGGTTCGTCGACGCCCATCATCTGCTGCATCGCCTTCGAGGACAGGCCGACCTTGTGGCCGACCACTTCGGCGCCCGCGGCGATCTTGCGCCGGATATTGATGAGCTGGATCTCGTAGGCATCGACGACGTCGATATCGGGATGTCGATCGACCAGCTTGTCGATGGCGACGCGTTCGCGTTCGGCGACATCGAGTTCCTCGGCAAGTTGGATCCGTACCGCGTCGGACAGCACGCTAATTTCCTTCCGCTGTGATGGAGTCGAGGGCGATCGCCCGCTCGGATACCGCGACCGGATCGGCGGCGGCGTTGGCTCCCGCCCTGCGACCGGAGAAGACGCAGTCCGAGAGGGAAAGTCCGCTGACGTAGGAGTCCGAGCAGATGCCGACCGCGGTCCGTCCGGCGGCGAAGAGCCCGGGGATGGTCTCGCCGGTGGTCGACCGGACCGCGCCGGTGTACTCGTCCACGACGACGCCGCCGAGGGTGAGCATCGGACAGGGGTTGATGACGCTCGGGTGGATACCTACATCCAACAACCAGAACGGCGCGGTCCGTACGGGTTCGGTGAATTCGGCGGGTTTGCCGACGGGGTCCGGTGTGCCGTTCTCGATGGCGGCGTTGTGGGCGGCGACGGTCGCGCGCAAACCGGCCGGGTCGATACCGGCCTTCGCCGCGACGGCTTCCAGGGTGTTCCCGCGCACGGCCCGCCGCCGCGTCGCCTCGAACTGGGCGCGCTGGAACCAGGCGCCCTGTTCGCCGATCTGCGAGATCGCCTTGCGCATCAGTGGGTCGTCGGCGAGGACCCAGCCCTTGCCGTCGTGTTCGGTGATGAGGGCGTGCCCGACCGCCGCGCCGTAGCGGGTCTCGTCGATGACCCTGCGTCCCGCGGCGTCGACCAGGACCGCGCCGGTGAACGAACTCGGCGGGAGCAGGAATCGCCAGGCGGAGATATTGCCCATCCGATCGGTGGCCGCGCCGACCTCGCGCGCCATCAGGATGCCGCTGCCGTCGTCGCCGCTGCTGCCCAACGCGAGACCGTGGCGATACAGCGGGCCGTATTCGGCCATCATCGTGCGATTGGCGATGAAACCGCCCGCGCTGAGCACGACACCGCGACGCGCGAGCACCCTGATTGTCTTGCCGTAGCGGCGATCGAGCCGGTCGAGCTGTTTCTCCAGCGCTCGGCGCAGTGGCGGGTAGTAGATGCCGGGTTTGGCCGCGACCTTCGCCATCCTGGTGTAGCGATCGCGTACCCGGCCGGGCGCTTCACGCAGCGAGAGACATTCGACCCCGATCACCGCGCCGTTGTCATCGGTGATCAGCGCCGTTGCCCGCGTGAGGGTTTCGACGCGCACACCGCGACGGGCGGCGGAAGCGTGCAGCGGCCCCGTGAGTTTCTTACCCGAAGTGCCCCTGCCCTTGACCCGGTGACCGCGCTGGGCGGGTTCGGCGACCTCGCGGCCGTAGCCGGAGACCTCGCTGCCGGAGTGATACAGGTAGTAGCTGTCGTTCGGATAGGAGGTCTTGTACGGACACAGCGAGGGTTCGAAGGGCACGCCGTGTCCGGTGAGCCAGTCGATCATCGCCGGGCTCTGGTCGACGAAACGGCGCAGGGTCTCCGGCGCGACGGCCGTGCCGACCTCGCGGCGCAGATAGGCCAGCATCTGTTCGGCGGAGTCCTCGACCCCGGCCGCTTTCTGGACCCAGGTGCCGCCACCTGCGTAGATGATGCCGCCGGACAGGGCAGACGCGCCGCCCCCGGTGAACCGCTCGAGGACGAGCACCTGCGCACCGGCCGCCGTGGCTTCCAGCGCGGCCGACGCACCCGCCGCGCCGTACCCGACGACGACCACGTCCGCGGTCAGGTCCCATTCGAGGCCCATATTCACTCCGGTCTGAAACTGAAACGAGTTTCCCGTCTAGTGGAATGCCTAGCAAGTCTTCTGCCACACAACATAGACCAGAGGCGCCATCATTCTATAACGTGTTCTACATGACTGATCGGGAATATGACGTGGTGGTGGTCGGCAGCGGCGCCGCGGGCATGACCGCCGCACTCACCGCGGCGCACCACGGGCTCAGCGTGGTGATCATCGAGAAGGCCGCCCACTACGGTGGTTCGACGGCCCGTTCCGGCGGTGGCGTGTGGATCCCGGGCAACAAGGCGCTGAAAGCGTCGGGGCGACCGGACGACCGCGACGTCGCCCGCACCTACCTGCACAGCATCATCGGCGACGTGGTGCCCAAGGAGCGGATCGACACCTATATCGACCGCGGCGCGGAAGCCTTCGACTTCGTCCTCGATCACACTCCGCTGAAGATGCGCTGGGTGCCCGGTTACTCCGACTACTACCCCGAAGCGCCCGGCGGCAAGGGCGAAGGCCGCTCGTGCGAACCCAAACCCTTCGACGCCAAGATCCTCGGCGAGGAGCGGTTCAACCTGGAACCGCCCTACGCCAAGGCGCCGCTCAACGTCGCGGTGACCCAGGCCGATTTCGTGCGACTCAATCTCATCCGCCGCCACCCCAAGGGCATCATGCGGGCCATGCGGGTCGGCGCGCGCACCTACTGGGCGAAATTCACCAACAAACACCTGATGGTGATGGGGCAGGCCATCATCGCGGCCATGCGCAAAGGTCTGCTCGACGCGAATGTGCCACTGCTGCTGAACACCCCGCTGACGAAACTCGTCGTCGAGAACGGCGCGGTCACCGGGGTCGAGGCCGAACAGAACGGCGAGACCGTGCGCTTCACGGCCAGATACGGCGTGGTACTGGGCAGCGGCGGTTTCGAGCACAACGCCGAGATGCGCACCAAGTACCAGCGTCAGCCGATCGGCACCGAATGGACCACCGGCGCGGCAGCCAACACCGGCGATGGCATCATCGCGGGCATGGAAGCGGGCGGCGCGGTCGGCTTCATGGAGGACGCCTGGTGGGGCCCGACCGTCTTCAAGGGCGGCAGGCCGTGGTTCGCGCTGGCCGAACGCAATCTGCCCGGCTGCATCATGGTCAATCCGGACGGCGAGCGGTTCGGCAACGAATCCGCGCCGTACGTCGAGGCCGTGCACACCATGTACGGCGGCGAATACGGTCAGGGCGACGGGCCGGGCGCGAACATTCCCGCGTGGCTGGTCTTCGATCAGCGCTACCGCAACCGCTACATCTTCGCCGGACTCCAGCCCGGACTGCGGTTCCCGTCACGCTGGATGGAGAACGACAACATCGTCAAGGCCGACAGCCTCGAGGAGTTGGCGAGCACGATCGGAGTGCCCGCGGAGAACCTCGCCGCGACGGTCACCCGGTTCAACACCTTCGCCGAATCCGGCAAGGACGAGGATTTCGGCCGTGGTAACAGCCATTACGACCGCTACTACGGCGATCCGACCGTGAAGCCGAATCCCTGCCTCGCCGGGCTGGTGCAGGGGCCCTTCTACGCGGCCAAGATCGTGCCGGGCGACCTCGGGACCAAGGGCGGCCTGGTCGCCGACACCTCGGGCCGGGTACTGCGCGAAGACGATTCGGTCATCGACGGGCTCTACGCCTCCGGCAATTCGAGTACCCCGGTCATGGGCCACACCTATGCCGGGCCCGGCGCGACCATCGGTCCCGCGATCACCTTCGGCTACCTGGCCGTCCTCGATATCGCCGAACGCAAGAAGGCGGGTTCGGCCAAAGCCGCCGCCGAGGCCTGAGCCCCGCCATCGCGCACGCCGCGGTTCGGCTTCCGCCCCCGACACAATGGACAGGCGGACCGTTCCGCGGCGGTGTTCTGTCCACACCTATCCACAAAGGGAGAACCGATGCCCATCGACCCGAAGATCGCGCTCGGCGCCGAACTGCCCGACCTCGCGTTCGCCTGGACGCCCTCCGATATCCAGCTCTACCACCTGGGTCTCGGCGCGGGCGCGCGCTGGACCGACCCCGCCGAACTGCGCTACCTCGACGACCGCGCCCCGCAGGTGCTGCCGACCTTCGCCGCCGTCGCACCGACCTTCCACGACACCGAACCGCCGACGGTGGTCTTCCCCGGTATCGATATCGACCTGGCGAAAGTGGTGCACGGCTTCCAGGAGGTGCGGCTGAACGGGCCGATCCCGACCTCGGGCAAGGCCACCCGCAAGGCCCGCATCACCGAACTGTGGGACAAGGGATCCTCGGCCGTGGTGGTGCAGGAGCACACGATCGTCGGCTCCGACGGTGAGACGCTGTGGACCAGCCGTTCCTCCATCTTCGCCAAGGGCGAAGGCGGTTTCGGCGGCGAGCGCGGACCGAGCGCGAAATCGGAACTGCCCGACCGCGCACCGGATTTCGACGTGACCGTGCCGACCCTGCCGCAACAAGCCCTGCTCTACCGCATGTCCGGCGACCGCAATCCCCTGCATTCGGATCCCGGGTTCGCCCGCGGCGCGGGTTTCCCGAACCCGATCCTGCACGGACTGTGCAGCTACGGCATGGTCTGCAAAGCCGCCACCGACACCGTCCTCGACTCCGACGCCGCCCGCGTCACCGGATTCAGCGCCCGCTTCGCCGGGGTCCTGTATCCCGGCGAAACCATCCGCGCGCGAATCTGGCGAGCGGACAACGCGCTCACCATCGCCGCGACGGTGGTCGAGCGGGACGACGCCCCGGTCCTCGGAGACGTCACCCTCTGGTTCGAATAGGCCAACAACACGAGACGGTCCGGTAGGCGCTCGGTTCGGAAACCGGGTGTCTACCGCCTCGGTGACGCGGTTGCGGTGCGGGGTCTGCGTGCTGCCAGGCCCTGGATGATCGTGCCGTACAGCAGGATCACCAGGATCGGGGCGGCGATGGGGGCCCAGGCGAGGCGGAGGG
>NZ_JAFMPL010000046.1:0-54343 GCF_019038455.1 Nocardia noduli | reverse complement strand
GGATGTGGGCGCGGCCGATGCTGTTCTCCATCGTGCCGAGCCCACCCGGATCAATATTGTCGAGACCTGCGGTGGTGCTGGAGGTCAGCTGTTGAGCGCCTTCCCGACCGCCGCATGGTATTGGTCGATGTACTTCGGTTCGAAGTTGCGGATCAAACCGGGTGGCAATTCGGCGCCTTTGGGGACTTCGACAGTCATGCTTCGGTGGAACAGTGTGACGCCCACACCGGGAGACAGAAACGAATACGAGATGGTCATGATGCCGGCGTAGCCCCCGCTGCCGTCCTCTCGATTGTGCGCGAGTGCTCCGTGGGACTGAAAGACCCAGCGCCATGGTCGCTCCGCGGTGATGAGCCGCCAGGAGTAGCGTTGCGGACTGTTGCCGGCCTCGTGCCAGATATCGCCCACTTTCAGGGGCAGTTCGTCGACACCTTCGATGATCTCGGTGCCGGGATAGACCTTGACCCAGTTTCGTGGATCGGTCACGAAATCGTAGATCTCTTCGGCGTCGTTCTGAAAGGCTGTTTCGGAACTGACCTGGACGATGCCCACGCTGGCTACTCCTCTGGTGCGGATGGCGGTGATGTGAGGGCCGACGGTCCTCTGATCAAAAACTGCTCTTCACGACTACCGGCATATGGCTGTATCCCCATTGGAAGGTCGCGGGTGCGCGGGTGGCTTCCGTGACGTCGATCTCGTAGTCATCGACCCGTGAGAGGAATTCCTGGAGGATGATTCTCTCCTCGAGGCGGGCCAGGTGCACACCGACGCAGAAATGCTGGCCATATCCGAATGCCAGAGTCCGTGGGATATGGCGATTCCATCGGAAGTCGTCGGGATTATCGAATTCGCGAGGATCGCGGTTGGCGGACTGAGTCAGGTAGACGACGCGCTGACCGGGTTCGACGATCTGACCCGCGACTGTCGTCTCTTCACGAGCGGTGCGCCCGAACCATTGGGCGGGACCGCAGAACCGATTCATCTCCTCTGCGGCGACCGCGCAGTTGTTCGCGAGATCGGACCGGACCTCGGCGAGCTGATCGGGATGGCGCGCCAGCTCGAGCAGTCCATGCGCAGCGACCTTGGGCAGTGTCTCGGTTCCTCCGACCATGACGCACATCAGATTGATGGCGATCTCCATGTCGGTGAGTTCCCGGCCCGCCACACGAAGATCGATCATCCCGTCGACGAGCGGCCAGCTGCCGTCCGCCCCCTCGGCCCGGCGCGCGGCGACCAGGGGACGCACGAATTCCAGTTGCCGCATCTGGAATTCGCGCGCCTCGACGAATCCGTCGCTATCGGTACGCGTCATGGCATTGATATTGTCCAAGACCTCGGAGGCGTTCTCGACCGGGATATGGAACAGATGGCATATCGTCGAAGCCGAGATCACGCCGCCGAACTCGTGTACGAGGTCGAAACGCCCGCGCGGAACGAGTTCGTCGAGTTTCTCGCGCACCAGCGTGCGAATGAATGGTTCGAGCTTCTTGACGTGGCCCGGGCGGAGTTGTTTGCCGTGCGCCTGCCGGATGAACTCGTAGGTCGGGGCGCCGTAGTTCAGATGCGATCCCATTATCGGATCATGGGGGGGATCGAAGGTCGGACCGCTGTTGTGCTGTAGAAGGACAGACTTGTTGAATACCGAACCCTCGTTGGTCACGAACACGTTGGTGGGCTGGGAAAGGAAGTCCAGCGCGTCCTGGAACCGCGACAGGAAGAACGTGTCATACCGTTCCGCGTAGTACACGGGAAAGTGTTCGCGCAGGACCTCGTAATAGGGGAGGGGATTACTCATCACCTCCGGCGAGAACGGGTCGTACACGAACTCATCGACGGCTGTGTTCAACTCGTCGCTCCTTGTCATCGTCTTTGGTCGCGATTGCCGGTCGCAGGTAGGCGAGAGCCAGGATGTCGTCGTCGTCGTAGTGCCCGGCCACCCGTGGATGTTCCGTATCGAGGTGCCGATTCACATCATGGACGAGGATCCGGCTATTCGCCGCGGCGATTTCCAAGCCGCACAGGCAGCGAATCGCGAATACGGTTCCGGGAAACGTCGTCTCGGAGGATATACCGTCGGCCCGCATCGCTTCATCGATATTCATCTGTGGCTCCTACCGTCAGACATCCGCCGCGGGTACGTCGGCGCACCGCTCACTATGTGGCGTACACGACAAATCTGTCCAAGAACCGGGCTCATAACTGTCGGTTATGGGCGGTCGGTGGTGCGTGATCGCCCGGCGAGCGAAGGGCACGGTGCTGATAACCGATTGGCATGGCTAGAGGTATTGGCGTTCTCCGTGGTTGCGGTCACACACTGGGAAGCACGTCGGAGCGCGATCGGGTGTGGTCGTGCCAGCAAATGACGGTTTCATCGAAAACCCAGATCGGGGTCATGCCAGTGAATGTCATCCAGCGCGCTTTCTCGGAAGGTCGCCCGTCCTACGGCATCTGGGTCGCTGGGCCGTCGCAGCTCGCGGCCGAAGCGCTGGGTCGCGGACCGCTCGATTGGGTGTTGCTGGATATGCAGCACGGTGGCATCGACGCGAGCAACCTGCTTCCGATGATCCAAGCGGTGGAGTTGGGCGGTGGCGCGTCGCTGGTGCGAGTGGCGACGAACGAGTCGAGTTTGATCACTCGCGCCCTGGATCTGGGCGCGATCGGTGTGGTTGTGCCGATGGTCTCCACCGCGCAGCAGGCGCGGTCCGCCGCCGCGGCGGTCCGGTATCCACCGCACGGAACCCGCTCGTTCGGTCCCATTCGCAACTTCTACGGCGTCGAGGCGGCCGCCGCGTCGGTGACATGCCTGGTGATGATCGAGACCGCGGAGGGGCTGGAGAACGTGGCGGAGATCGCCGCGACACCCGGGGTCGACGGACTGTTCGTCGGACCGATGGATCTCGGGCTCGCGCTCGGTGTCGGCCTCAACGGCACTGATCCGGCGAACGAGACCGTTTCCGAAGCCATCGCCAAGGTCGTCGCGGCCGCCGAGGCCAACGGAATCTTCGTCGGAGTCGCCGGTATGGGGCCCGATCACGCGGAGGCACTGCTGAAAGCCGGCGCGCGGCTGGTCACGCTCGGCAGCGATGGCGGCTACCTGCGTGCGGGTCTCGTCGCGGACGCACGTCGTATCGAACGGTGGAACGAGCAGTTCCGCACGGCCACCGCGGCAGCGGGCGGCGACGCCACATCCCCCCATCAAGCGAAATGACGAGGAAAATTCCATGAAGGTGATTGTCGACTGGGGTCTCTGCGACGGCAACGGCGTCTGCGCGATCGAGGCTCCGACCGTCTTCGAGATCGATGACGACGACGAATTGCAGTTGCTCAAAGACGAGATCAGCGACGTCGAACGCGGCGCGGTCGACTCGGCGATTCGCGTGTGCCCCAAACGGGCGCTGCGGCTCGAGTCCTGATCCGCAAACCACCTACCGAATCCGACACCAGCCATGACACGTATCGGCACGCCGTGGCGAAAGGAAGAAGATGTCCACCGTTGACACCGTTCGCGGTCCGGTACCACTGGATCAGTTGGGGCCCACCCTGATCCACGAACACCTCATCATGATCTCCGCGGAGTTCGAGAAGTTCTATCCCGAACTGGCGTGGAGCCTTCCGCGAGAAGAGGTCGTGGACAAGGTCGCCGCCGCACTCCAGGAAGTGCGTGAGCGTGGGATCACCACGATCCTCGACTGCACCGCGTTCTTCCACGGCCGCGACATGGAATTCGTGAAGGAGGTCAACGACCGCGTCGACATGAACATCATCGTCTCGTCGGGGATCTACACCTTCGATTTCCTGCCGTACAGCGTGTCGCACCGCCCGTCGGATCCGGTGGAGAAGGACATGCTGACGCGGATGTTCGTCCGTGACATCACGGTCGGGGTCGGTGACTCCGGAGTCAAGGCCCAGTCGATCAAGGTGGCCACCGATCTCGCGGGCATCACCCCCAACAACGAGCGGATACTGCGTGCCGCGGCCTCCGCTTCGGCTCAGACCGGCGCGCCGATCACCGTGCACACCCATCCCGCGGACCAGCTGGGGCCGAGCATCCAGAAGATCTTGTCCGAGTACGGTGCGGATCTGACCAAGGTCGTGATCGGCCACAGCGGTGACACGTCCGACCTCGACTACCTCCGCGGTTTGATGGACGCGGGCTCGATGGCCGGATTCGATCGATTCGGACTGTACATGCCCGGGACCGCCACGCTGGAGGAGCGCCTGGACACCGTGGCGACTCTGTGCGGCGAGGGATACGCCGACCGTATCGGTCTGTCCCACGACGCGGTGCTGTACTCCGATTGGAGCCCGCCCGGCGCGGCGCTCAAACGATTCCCGACCTGGGTGCCCACGCACGTTTCCGACGTCGTCGTGCCCGGACTGCGCGAACGCGGCGTCTCCGACGCCGACATCGACACGATGATGGTGTCCGCGCCCGCGTCGCTGTTCGACAGCATCCGTCGGTGACCGCCCCCGCCGAGACCGCTGACACCGTCGCGGCGATCGCGGTCGTCGGAGCGTCGCTGGCCGGGCTGACCGCCGTACAGACTCTGGTGGAGTCCGGTGCGGTCACCCGCGTCACGGTGTTCGGGGCCGAACCACACCTGCCCTACGATCGGCCGCCGCTGTCCAAAGAGGTGCTCAAAGGCGTCTGGGAGGTGCAGCGATGCGACCTGGAACTCGTCGACGACGATCGGGTCACCTGGAATGTGGGCACCGAGGTCGTCGGCCTGGACACGTCGGATCTGTCGGGGCCTCGGCTTCGCCTGCGTGATGGCGCCGTCCATGACTTTCCCGGCGGCGTCGTCATCGCGACGGGCGCCGCGCCGAGGACACTGGCCGGTGCGGAACTGACCGGTGTGCACATGGTCCGGTCACTCGACGACGCGGTGGGTCTGCGCACGGATCTCGACCGCCGCCCCTCGCACGTGGTGATCGTGGGCGGCGGATTCATCGGGGCCGAGGTAGCCGCGGCGTGCGTGGAACGTGGGCTGCGGGTGACTCTGCTGGAAACCCAGGAGGCGCCCTTCGAGCGAGTACTCGGCGCCGAAGTGGGCGAGGCCGTCATCGCCGAACATCGACGTCGAGGCGTCGATGTTCGGACCGGAACGGCCGTGGCGGCCGTGCGAGGTTCGGATCGCGTCGAGCGCGTCGAACTCGCCGACGGCACAGTACTTCCCGCGGATGTGGTCGTGCTCGGACTCGGCGTGACTCCGTGCGTCGAATGGTTGGAGGGCAGCGGAGTCACCGTGGGGGACGGTGTGGAATGCGATGCGACGCTGCTGGCCGGACCTCGGGTGGTCGCCGCCGGCGACGTGGCCCGGTGGCCCAATCACCGGTTCGGTGAGTTTCGGCGGGTCGAGCACTGGGACAACGCGATTCGACAAGGCCGACACGCCGCCTTGCGTCTGTTGGCCGAGCACGGGCACGGGACGGCCGAGCCGTTCTCCACGGTGCCGTGGGTCTGGTCGAATCAGTACGAGAACAAACTTCAGGTGGTCGGCTCGACCTTCGGGTTCGAGGAAGCCGTGATCGCGCACGGTTCCGCTGAGGAGCAACGCTTCGTCGCGCTGTACCGGCGTGGTGAGCACCTTGTCGCCGCGGTCGGCTTCAACCAGGCGAAGTTGGTCACGCGGTATCGCCGCATGCTCGCCCAACCGGTGTTGTGGACCGACGCGCTGGCGAAGGCCGAGCTGACCGGGCCGGTGATGAGTTGATCGCGCGGTGTGCCGTCCAGCCGGGGAGCGGCCCGACCGGCGTCACTACAGTGTGAGAGAGGATAGTTATGTGGGCTCAGATGCTCAGCGCGCCAGGTAGATTCGAAACCATCGAGGTTCCGGCTCCGGACGCTGCCGCTCTCGCGCCGGGGCAGGTGCTGCTCGCGACGAAGGCGGGGGCCATTTGCGGAAGCGACCTGCCCAATTTCAAGGGCGCGCCCTTCCCCCATCCCAAGAACCAGGGCAAATGGGTCACCAGCGCTCCGGGGTTTCCCATGCACGAGGTGGTCGGTGAGGTCATCGCCTCGAACCATGCCGAGCATACGAAAGGTGATCTCGTCGTCGGCTGGGCATCGGGGTTCGATGCCATCGCCGAAGTCATTGTGAGCGACGGCGCCGGGCTCGCCGGATTCGATACCGAACTCGCGCCTTCGACCGCGGTGATGCTACAGCCGCTCGCGTGCGTGCTGTATGCCGTGGATCAGCTCGACGACGTGACCGGCAAGACGGTCGCCGTGGTCGGTCAGGGGCCCATCGGCCTGTTGTTCAGCCATGTGCTCAAGAGTCGCGGTGCCAGGCATGTGGTCGGCGTGGACCGCGTCGATCGCGGCGACGTGGGCACCATCTTCGGCGTCGACGAGGTGGTTACCGCGAGCGCGAACCTGTGGGCGGCGTCGCTGGGCGCTGGTGACCGTCCCGAGGTGGTCGTGGAGGCGGTCGGTCACCAGGTGACCACCATGAAGAACTGTCTGGACGCGGTCGCGTTCGGCGGTGAGATCTACTACTTCGGTATCCCCGACGATCAGGTGTATCCCATCGAGATGATGACGCTGTTGCGCAAGAATCTCACGTTGCGCTCGGGAGCGACGATCGAGCGTCAGCGTGTGCTCGAGGACGCGGGTATCTATCTCGCGAAGAATCCCGAACTCCGTGATGTGTACGTGAGCCATGTGTTCCCGGTCGGCGATGTCGAGGCTGCGTTCCGTGCGGCCGTCGCGCCACAGACCGGACAGTTCAAGATCTCGATCGATATGGCATGACCCGGCCAGCCGACACGCGGGCGGCGAGCGCATGGTGACACCGGAACTCGCCGAGACCATCGCGCACGTTGCCGCGATGTCGGTCTCGCGCGAGGAGGTCAGAACAGTCGACCTCGCGCGAGGTCTGGCCCGTGCAGGGGTTCGCGACGTCCTCACTTCCCCGGCCGACCGCTCGGCGTACAGCAGCGACGCCTCGCTGTATCGCGTCGCTCCGCGGGCGATCGTGCGCCCACATGACGCCGAGGAGGTCGCGGCGACTCTGGAGGTCTGCCGAACGCTCGCGGTTCCGGTCACGGCACGGGGAGCCGGGACGTCGGTGGCGGGAAACGCGGTCGGTCCGGGGGTGATCATCGACTTCAGCAGGCATATGAACAGGGTGCTCCATCTCGATGACGAAACACGCAGTGCGACAGTGCAACCCGGCACAGTGCACGCGACGTTACAGGCGGTGGCGCAGGGTGCGGGACTCCGCTTCGGCCCCGATCCGTCGACCCACACCAGGTGCACGATCGGCGGCATGATCGGCAACAACGCCTGCGGCTCGCGCACCCTCGGATACGGCCGCACGGTGGACAATATCGAGAAGCTGAGCGCACTGACGATGCGCGGGGAACAGATCACCGCGACCACCCGGGTCGTCGGCAAGCCGAAGGTCACCGGAGCCCCTCGGGTGACAGACGAACTGCAACGGGTGATCGGCGCGCATCTCGCCGTGGCGCGGACGGAGTTCGCGACATTCGGGCGGCAGGTGTCGGGATACGCGGTCGACAATCTGCTGCCCGAGCGAGGTTTCGACGTCGGAGGACTTCTGGTCGGCAGCGAGGGGACGCTGGCGATCGTGACCGAGGCGACCGTGCGGCTTGTCGCCGAACCGGACTATCGTCTGCTCGTCGTACTCGGATACGAAGACTTCGGCGCCGCCGGTGACGCTGTTCCGGCGATTCTGGCCTTCACTCCTACCGCGTGCGAGGGCATCGACGCCAGGATCGTCGATATCGTCACCAGCAAGCGGGGCCCGGGATCGGTGCCGCCGCTACCCGGTGGTCGTGCCTGGCTGTTCGTCGAATTATCCGGCGAGACCAGGGAATCCGTCCACGATCGCGCCGCGGCGCTGGTCGCGAAATGCGAGGCGATCGACACGAGGGTGGTCGAGGACCCGCGGCTGGCCGCGTCGCTGTGGCGGATTCGCGAGGACGGGGCCGGCTTGGCAGGCCGGGCTCCGTCGGGTCTCCCGGCGCACGCGGGCTGGGAGGATGCCGCCGTGCCACCCGCACGCATCGGAGACTACCTTCGGTCCTTCGACGAACTGGTCGATGAACACGGTCTTACCGCGATGCCGTACGGCCACCTCGGCGACGGCTGCGTGCATGTACGGCTCGACTTCCCCCTCACCGCCAGCGACGGAACCCGACGGTTCCGCGAATTCCTCACCGCCGCCGCTGATCTCGTGGTGAGCTACGGGGGCTCCCTGTCCGGCGAACATGGTGACGGGCGTGCGCGAAGCGAACTGCTGCCGCGGATGTACTCGCCCGAGGCGATCGGCCTGTTCGCCGCCGTGAAGGCCGCGTTCGACCCGGACGGTCTGTTGAATCCCGGTGTCCTGGTCGATCCGGATCCGATGGATGCCGGTATCCGCGTCGTGACCGCCCGTGCGATACGCCAACCACTCGCGCTGGCCTATCACGGTGACGACGGTGACTTCGGCCAGGCGGTGCACCGGTGTACCGGAGTCGGGAAGTGCAGGGCGGATTCGACCGCGTCGGGTGGTGTCATGTGTCCGTCGTACCTGGCTACGCGCAACGAGAAGGATTCCACGCGCGGGCGCGCCCGAGTGCTGCAGGAGATGATCGACGGCGAGCTGGCCGATGGTTGGCGGTCCGAGGCGGTGCACGACGCGCTCGATCTGTGCCTGTCGTGCAAGGGATGCGCCTCGGACTGCCCGACCGGCGTCGACATGGCCGCCTACAAATCCGAGGTCCTGCATCAATCGTATCGTCGGCGGCTACGTCCACGGTCCCATTACGCGTTGGGGTGGCTTCCCCGCTGGTCCCGACTCGCCTCCAGAACACCGCGACTCGTCAACTGGGCGATGGGAGTTCCGGCGCTGCGCGGTATGGGACTGCGCCTCGCGGGAGTCGATCCTCGCCGGTCGCTGCCGACCTTCGCCGATCAGACCTTCCGGCGATGGTTCGCCGCGACCGCGGGTGAGCGCCGCACCGAAGGGCGACCGGTCGTACTGTTCGTGGACAGTTTCACCAACCATTTCGCGCCGCAGGTGGCGATCGACGCGGTCCGTGTGCTCGAAGCGGCCGGATATCGGCCCCGGATCACCGAACGCGAGACCTGTTGCGGACTCACCTGGATCACTACCGGTCAACTCGACGCCGCGCGCCGGATCCTCGCGCGAACGGTGGAGCAACTCGGGCCTGCCCTGACCGAGGGGATTCCCGTCGTCGGACTCGAACCCTCGTGTACCGGTGTGCTGCGTAGCGACGTCGTCGAAATCCTCGACACCGACGAGAGCCGAAAGCTCGCTTCTTCGACCTATACCCTCGCGGAACTGCTGGCACGCGACGCGTCGTGGAAAATGCCGTCGCTCGAAGGTATCCGAGTGATCGCGCAACCGCACTGCCATCACCACGCGGTGATGGGCTGGGAGGCGGACGAACGGTTGCTCACCGACGCGGGCGCGGAACTGGTGCGACTGGGCGGCTGCTGCGGCCTGGCAGGCAACTTCGGGGTCGAGATCGGACACTACGAGGTCTCGACGGCTGTGGCAGCCCACCAACTGCTGCCCGCGTTGAATTCGGCGGAACCCGACGACGTGTTTCTCGCCGACGGATTCTCCTGTCGCACACAGGCTGTGGATCTCGCGGCGAAGGACGGGATCCATCTGGCGCAGTTGCTCGCGCGCAATCTCGGCCGACCGGACCGAAAGATCGATATCGAACGAAGAGAAGGCGAAGAATAGGAATGGGACGACTCGACGACAAGGTCGCGTTCATCACCGGCGTGGCACGCGGGCAGGGACGCACACACGCGGTCCGGTTGGCGCGCGAAGGCGCTCGGATCATCGGAATCGACCTGGCGGGTCCGTTGCCCGGCGCGGTGCCCTACGACTCGGCCACACCGGGCGACCTCGAGCAGACACGTCGTCTGGTGGAAGCCGAAGGTGGAAAGGCGCACCTCGCCCAGGGCGACGTGCGTGATCTCGACGCGTTGAAATCGGTTGTCGAGGAGGGTATTTCACAGTTCGGTGGTCTCGACGTGATCGTGGCCAACGCCGGGATCTGTGTCCCGGAGACTTGGAACGAGATCACCCCGAAGAGCTTCGCCGATGTCCTCGACATCAATGTGACCGGTGTGTGGAATACGGTGATGGCGGGTGCGGACCACCTGATCGCGCGCGGCGGCGGGTCGGTCATCCTGACCAGTTCGGCGGCGGGGGTGAAGATGCAGCCATTCATGGTGCACTACACCACCAGCAAACACGCGCTCGTCGGCATGGCGCGCGCGTTCGCGGCCGAATTGGGCAACCACAACATCCGGGTCAACACCATTCACCCGGGCGGCGTGAACACGCCGATGGGATCGGGCAGTATGCAGCAACGTCTCGAGGAGACCTTTGCGGCGAATCCCCGGCTGGCGGGGATGGGGATGACCTTCCTCAATCAGTTCGTGGCCGAACCGGAGGAAGTCTCGAATGTCGTCGCGTTCCTGGCCTCGGACGAGTCCACGTTCATCACCGCCTCGCGAATCTCGATAGACGGCGGAGCGACGGTCTTCTGAAATGTGGCGGCTGGGCAGTGCGATCTGTTCGGCCGCCTCGTGCGTGGCGCATCGCGGGTGGCGCGGATCGGTAGAAACCCCGTCGCATCGTGTCGGCTGGGAGACGGCCGACACCTAACCGCGCGGCGCGTACAACGGATTGTCGGCGAGTTCTTTCTCGTTGATGACGGTCCACCGCATGGTGTCGGTCAGTAGACGGAACTCGTCGGTGTCGACGATCGAGTCCCACTCGTCCCCGACGACCTCCGGAGTGAGATCTGTTCCGGGGTGGGTGTATCCGACTGTTTCGCCGATGAACAGGCGTGACACCCGCCGCAATCCGCTGACGAACGCCTCGCCGCTGACCGGGCAGGTTTCGTGACAGAGCAGGGCGACCAGCGGTGCCGCCAGGTCGGGCCCCCGGTCGATGATGTCATCGGGCACGTCGATCCCGGCATCGATCATTCCGGCGACCATCATGCGGGTGAACGCCATCGGCGCCACCATATTCACCTTGATCCCGGCTTTTCTGCCCACCTGGGCCAGGCCGCGCCCCAGTCCGAGCACCGCGGCCTTCGCGGTGCCGTAGGCGATGGTGTTGTAGGCTCCGAGCGCGCTGGTCGACGTCGTCAGGACTACGCGGCCGTACCCGGCCCGGGTCATGTGCGGCCACGCGGCCTGGGTCATATTGAACGAGCCCTCGATATGGACCGCGAATTGCCGACGCAGCCACTCGGCGTCCATCTCCGGAAACGCGTCGTTGGTGAAGATTCCCGCGTTGTTGACAACGATGTCCAGACGGCCGAAAGTGTCGATCGCGGTCGCGACGAGCGCGCGAGCGCCGTCGGCGCTCGACACGTCGGAGGTGTTCGCCACGGCGGTTCCACCCCGCGCCGAGATGGCGTCCGCCGCGGTCCGGGCCGGTGATTCCGCGTCCGAATCCCCGTCCATCGCCACGCCGAGATCATTGACGAGGACCTTCGCGCCGCGGTCGGCGAGCAGATCGGCGTACGCCTGCCCGATCCCGCGACCCGCACCGGTCACGATGGCGACCCGTCCCGTGTAATCCAACGCCTTCTCGCTCATTCGGTAATATCTCGTTTCAGACGGCGGCCGGTGCGGTCGCGCGGTAGTGGCGGTCGAGGGCGTCGATGAAATCACGTGCGTGGGCCACGGTCAGCCGAGTTTCGGGGACCATGTTGTAGCCGTGTGGTCCACCGGGGTGTACATGCAGTTCGGTCGGAATGCCATTCTCCAGCAACCGTTTCGCGTAGGCGATGTCCTCGCCCGCGAACAGGTCGAGTGCGCCGACACAGATGAAAGCGTGTGGCAGACCGGTGACGTCCTCGACCCGCGCGGGAGCGGCGTAGGCCGATTCGTTGTCGCCTCCCGGCTGGTGTCCGAGATAGGACGTCCAGCCGTACACATTGTCGGACGCGGTCCAGACGAATTCACCGGTGTGCGCGTGCGGTGCCGCCGTGCTGGCCGTGCGGTCATCGAGCATCGGATAGATCAGCAGCTGGAACGAGACGGGGAACTCGCCCTCGTCGCGCGCGCGGATCGCCAGCGCGGCAGCCAGTCCGCCGCCCGCGCTCTGCCCGCCGACCGCGATGCGTGTCGGGTCTGCTCCGAGTTCGTCGGCGTTGCTGTGCAACCACTTCAGCACGGCGTAGCTGTCGTTGAGCGGCCCCGGCGCGGCGGTTTCCGGCGCCAGCCGGTAGTCGACCGACACGACGATCGCACCGGTCTCGGCGGCGATCCGCCGACAGGTCAGGTCGTCGTCGTCCGCGGTCCCCATCACGTAACCGCCGCCGTGGTGCCAGACCAGGGCCGGAGGACGCTTCGTGCGCTCTTGTGGTTCGTAGTACAGGACGCGTACGGCGGGTTCGCCGTCGAGGCCGAGCACGTGACGCTCGGTACGGATGATGGTCGGAAAGAGTTGCGCGCCATCGGGTGCCGCGGCCATCCGCGTGCGCAGCCGTTCCCGCACGGCGGCGATGGTCTGTGGGCTCAGCTCGAACAGGGGGAACGCCTCGATCGCGGGCGCGATCTCCGGGTCGAGTAGATGACGGCTGGACGGAGAAGCGGAGTTCATCATTGATTCCTGTCTCTAGTTGGGAACCGAGACGGCATCGACGGCCGACCGGGGGGCGGCCTCGGCGGTCGCGGTCGCGAGTGTGAAGCCCCGATAGTCGTCCGCGGCGACCTCGTCGCAGATCGCGCGGTATCGTCCGGCGCCTGCGACATAGGGCATGAATACTCGCGGTTTGCCCGGAATGTTGGCGCCCAGATACCACGAATCGGCTTGCGGGAAGAGTGTGTGCGACGCCGCCTCGTTGACATGCTCGACCCATTTGTCCTCCGCGTCGACAACCGCTTCGACGCGGGTGTAGTCGTTGTCCCGGAGATGGGCGATGAGGTCGGTCACCCAGTCGACGTGCTGCTCGATCGAAATGATCATGTTGACCAGTACCGACGGGCTACCCGGCCCGGTGAGCAGGAACAGATTCGGGAAGCCCGCTGTCGCGATGCCGAGGTAGGTTCGTGGTCCAGCAGCCCACTTGTCGCGCAACAGTTCTGCGTCGACGCCGCGGATGTCGATGGCGTTGAGTGGTCCGGTCATGGCGTCGTAGCCGGTGGCGAAGACGATGACATCGAACTCGTACTCGGTATCGCCCACACGCACGCCACGAGGTGTGATCTCTTCGATGGGCGTTTCGCGGACGCTGACGAGATCCACGTCGGCGCGGTTGTAGGTGACGTAGTAGTCGGTGTCGAGGCAGATACGCTTCGCGCCGATGGGGTAGTCGTGGGGGAGAAGCGTGTCAGCGACAGCCGGGTCATCGATCAGGTCCTGAATTCGTTCCCGCACGTATTCGGCGGAGAATTCGTTGGCCTCGAGGTTCACGACGGTGTCGTTGAACAGGCTCAAGAACGACGTACCACCGCGATTCCACCGCTGGGTCAGCAGTTCCTCCCGCTGTTCGTCGGTCACCGAGAACGCGCTGCCGACAGCGGGGATTCCCGGGACGCCCGACGGCGTTGCCCTGGCCAGCGCACGCCGCTCCGGGTAGTTGGCCTTGAAGTCGGCGATCTCCTCGGCGGTGAGTGGACGGTTGCGCGCGGGCAGTGTGAACGCGGGGGTCCGTTGGAAGACCGTGAGATGGTCGGCCTGCTGCGCGATCTGCGGAATCGCTTGGATACCCGATGATCCGGTGCCGATGACCGCGACCTTCTTACCGCTGAAATCGACGCCCTCGTGCGGCCATCGCCCGGTGTGGTGGATCTCGCCCTCGAAACTTTCCAATCCGGGGAACGGGGGAATGCGTGATGCCGACAGACAGCCGAGGGCTGTGATGAGGAAGCGTGCGGTGACGCGTTCGCCGCGGTCGGTGGTTACCGTCCACTCCTGCGAACTCTCGTCGAAGTCCGCCGCGAGGACCGAGGTCTCGAAGGTGATGTCCTTGCGCAGATCGAAGCGATCGGCCACATGGTTGGCGTAGGCGAGGATCTCCGGCTGGGCCGGATAGAGTTCGGTCCATTCCCATTCCTTTTCCAGTTCGTCGGAGAACGAATAGGAATAGAACATCGATGGGACATCGCATCGCGCGCCAGGATACCGATTCCAATACCAGGTGCCGCCGACGTCGGTGCCGCGTTCGAAGACGCGGACCTGCAATGAGAGGTCGTCGCGCAGGCGGTGTAGTGCGTACATGCCCGCGAAACCCGCGCCGATGACGATGGCGTCGCACCGCTGAACGTCTGACATGGAAGAAGGCTCCTTCTACTCGTGGGCCGCGTCGCGGATATCGGCGGATCGCCGAATCCGGGGAACTGTCGAGCCGCCCACCTCATGCTGCAAGAACTCGGGTTCCGGGTCACCGGTCAACTAGCGCGAATCGCGCGCCGATTGGCTAGCGATTCCGTGCGCGGGTGAATTCAGTGGCCACACCGATCACTCTCGGGCGCTGTGGAGAATTCCTGGAGGCCGTGCCGTGCCGATGGTCCGATCGTCGTCGATACCTCAGAAGTATCGCCAGGAATCCAGAATGCGATGCAGCGTGAGAACGAACATCAAGCGTGATCGTCCGTACGGTTTGGTACAACTGAAGCCGAGCATCTTCTCGGCGCGCTGGACCCGGTAGGTCACCGAGTTGTGGTGCATGTGCACCACTCGCGCGGCCTGCCTCAAGGATTCGGTCGCCGCCACCGCGAGTAGCGTGTGCAGCATCTCCGGCCCGGTCTCCTGGTAGAGCTTGTCGAGCAGCTGAACATCGGCTACCTGCGCGATCTGATCGGCGGTGAGTTGCTCGGCGAGGATGCCGTAGGGGCCGACGGCCCTGGAGTTGAGGATGACGGCCTCTTCCGCCAGGTAGGGCTCGGTCGGATGGGTACTCGCCATGGTGAAGCGCAGCGCGTTGCGGGCTTTGCGCCATGCCGCCGGCACGAGTTCGACCGGGCACTCGGGGCTGTACGCGCAACGAATTCCCTCGGGGATATTCAGCCCGTTGAGGGACTCCAGGTCCTGCGCGAGCACCATGTGCACACGATCCTGAGGGAGATGGTGCAGCGATGTCGACCGTGCGCGCAATTGATCGAGCATGGACGTGACACCCTCACCCGGTCCCGCCAGGGCGACAGGGGTTACGGTGGCGCCCGCGAGTCGCAGCCTGCGGTGCGCCGTTCGTCGATCCTGCTCGGATAGTGCGGGATCGATGACGGATCGGAGGTCGGAGGTCCGGGTGTGGTCCGCGCCGAGAGGGGGTGCGGTGGCGCGTACCGCGATGACCAGCCGCCGCAGCAGGCGCTCGCGCCGCGCTCGCCCCATATCACCGGCGAATGCGGCGGGGAAGTCGCCGCCGTGGGTGGGTGCGATCCACGCCGAAGTTCCGTCGGGAAGGGGCCTGTGATGTGCCGTGCGCGGAGTCGGCTGCTGGGGAACGTCGTGTTCGGGGTAGGCGATGATCGACGCGCCGTCTGCCGTCTGCACCCCGATGCGGCACCCGAAGATCTCGGCGCACCGATTGATCAGAGCGGCCAGCTCGGCGCCGGACTCGACGAGTTCGTCCAGCGCGTCGAATGAGCGGTCGAGGTCGTCCGCAGTCACCGGTGGTAACCGATCACCGGGTGACATCTACCGCTCCGGGGGGATCGCGAAAAAGCTGGGCATCTAGGCTCCTGACTCGGCGTCGTCGGCCTGCGTCGTGGACAGCTTCGACTCGGCGGCGTGGAGCTCCGGGGCGATGAGGTCGATGAACTTGTCGCCGATCCGTCGGACGTCCTCGTACGATCCGGACGCGAGTCGTACCCGGCCGAACAGTGTGCTGTTGATCGATGACAGCATCAGCCCGATATCCCGCGCGCGTTCCTCGTCGAGGATGTCGAGTTCGCTGACCAGCCAATCGAAGCCGGTCTGCTGATAGTCGGTGATCAACTGATGGACGAGCGGGTTGCTACTCGCGTGCAGTGAGTGCTGCATGGCGAGAAAATGCGGATATCTCTTGTTCGCCGCGACCAGCAGATGCAGTTTCGAACGCAGCCGCGTCACCGCGTCCTTGCCCGGATGTGGTGACGGTTCGCGCATCGGCCGCACCCATTCGATCAGGGCCACCGCGTAGACGTGTTCCTTCGACTCGAAGTAGCGGTACAGCGTTCCGAGGGCGACCTGGGCGCGCTGGGCGACATCGCGAATGTGGATCTGCTCGTAGCTCCGTTCGACGAGTAGTTCGATCGCGGCGGTGACGATTTGTCCACGGCGGGCCAGTTGCCAGTCGGGTAGAGCCGCCGCTTCCGGCGGTGTCTTCGACGCATTGCGGCCGGCCATGGGCTCCCCGTTTCGATTGCCATCCGGTGTGGACGGTTCGTTGTAGTCACGATAGTGGTGGTCGAGTCGATGTGAACGGTGGACTTACTCAATATCTGAAGTTAGAGTCTAATTCTACTCGGTGGACGGACCGCTCAGGCGGGTGTCGGCCGAGCCGGTCGCACAGCGGTCCGCGCGTGCGTTCCCTACTCCGCCCGCGCCGATTCCTGACAACAACGGAGAGATTCATGGACGAAGTCTTCATCTACGACCACGCCAGGTCGCCCCGCGGACGGGGCAAATCGACCGGGTCTCTGCACGAGATCACCTCGATCAGCCTCATCACCCAGGTTCTCGCGACGCTGAAGGAGCGGAATCGACTGGCCGCCGACGCCATAGACGACGTGGTGCTCGGTGTGGTCAGTCCGGCGGCCGAGGCCGGCGCGACCACGGTGCGAATGGCGCCGATCGCAGCGGGTTTCGCGGACTCGGTCGGCGGGCTCCACCTCAATCGGGCGTGTGCCTCGGGCATGGAGGCCGTCATCGTATCGGCTGCCAAGATTCGTGCCGGATGGGCGGACGGCGCCATCGGCGGCGGCTACGAAAGCATGTCCCGAGTGCCACCGGGCACCGGTGGCGGCGGTGCGTGGGGCGTCGATCCCGCGTTCTCGGCAGCGCACCCGTTCATGATGCAGGGTGTCGCGGCCGACCTGCTGGCGACATTGCGCGGAGTCGGCCGAGCCGACCTCGACGCCTACAGTCTCGCCAGCCAGGAACGCGCCGCCAAGGCCCAGGCGGGCGGATTCTTCGACAACGCGCTCGTGCCGATCACCGACATCCTCGGCACGGTCGTGCTGGACCGCGACGAGCACCTACGTCCCGACGCGACCTCGGAGGGGTTGGCCGCGCTACCCGCGGCATTCGCCCTCGAGGGCCAGAAGCTCGGATACGACGACGTCGCTATTCAGCGATATCCCCACCTCACCGAGATAAACCATGTCCACACCGCTGGTTCGAGTTCCGGGGTCGTCGATGGCGCCGCGGGTGTGCTGATCGGCAATCACGAGTTCGGCGTCCGCAATGGCCTGCGCCCGCGCGCGGTGATCAAATCGTCGGTGACCTACGCGTCGGATCCGCTGTTGTTCCTCGACGCGCCGCCCGAGACCTGCCGTCGGGCGTTGAAGCGGGCGGGCATGGGAGTCGCCGACATCGACCTGTGGGAATTGAACGAGGCTTTCGCCGTCGTCCCGCTCGTCTTCATGGACGAAATGGGCGTCGAGCACGATCGCCTCAATGTCAACGGTGGAGCGATAGCGCTCGGCCATCCGCTGGGAGCCTCGGGGGCGATGATCCTCGGCACCCTGCTCGACGAACTCGAGCGCCGGGAGCTGTCCACGGGTGTGGCGTCGCTGTGCGCGGCGGGTGGCATGGGCATCGCGACAGTCATCGAACGAGTCTGACCAGGACGGCACACAGAAATGACGACTATGACCAATAGCATCGCATACGACGTCGACGAGGTCGGTGTCTGCACTTTGACGATGGATGACCAGGGTGCGACCGTCAACGCTGTCGGCGGCCGGTTCATGGCGGACCTCGCCGCCGCGATCGCCCGGGTGGTGGCGGACGACACCGCCAAGGGAATCCTTCTGGTCTCCGGCAAGGACGGGTTCGTCGCCGGAGGCGATCTCAAGGAAATGGACAACGGCAAGGCTCGGCTGTCGACGACGTTGACCCCAGCGCAACGACTGGATCTGCAGCAGTCGTTGTCGAACGCGCTGCGCACGTTGGAAACCCTCGGAAAACCCGTCGCCGTCGTCATCAACGGTGTCGCCGCGGGCGCGGGCCTGGAACTGGCGCTGGCCTGCCACTATCGTGTCGCCATCGATGACCGCGGCGTGTTGCTCGGACTGCCGGAGTCCCAGGTGGGGCTGATCCCCGGCAGTGGTGGCACGCAGCGCCTGCCGAGGCTCATCGGCGTCGAGAAGGCCGTGCCCCTGATGCTTCAGGGGACTCTCGTCCCGGCCGCCAAGGCGAAGGAACTCGGGATCGTTCACGCGGTGCTGCCGCGCGCCGAGGCGCGCGCCGAGGCCCGGCGGTGGCTCCTCGAGGACGGCGATCCGGTTCAGCCGTGGGACAAGAAGGGGTTCGCGGTCCCCGGCGGCCTTCCCACCACGTCGCCGAACGTCGGCCGCGTCTTCTTTCTCGGTAACACCGTGACCAGGGCCAAGACTTTCGGGAACTCACCGGCGCAGACCGCCATTCTCGCGGCGGTGTGGGAAGGTATCCGGCTGCCGTTCGACACCGCGGTGCGGTTGGAAGGCAAGTACTTCCAGCGCATTTTCGAGGACCCCACATCCAAGGCGATCATCCGGACGATGTTCGTGAGCAAGAAGTCCGCGGATAAACTCAGTGCTCGTCCGGCGGGGATTCCCAAGGCGGATATCAAGCGGCTCGGAATCGCGGGCGCCGGAACCATGGGCGCGGGTATCGCGCTCGCGGCGGCCAAGGCAGGCTTGCAGGTCGTGCTGTTGGATTCCACCGAGGATAAGGCGCTGGCGGGCAAGAGCTATGCCGAGAAGCGGCTGAATCGCGATGTCGAGAAAGGACGCTCGACCCCCGAGAAGCGCGATGCGATCCTCGGCCGTATCGAGGCGACCGCCGATTTCAGCGGTTTCGGTGACGTGGACTTCGTCGTCGAGGCGGTGTTCGAGTCCGAGAGTGTCAAGCGTGAGGTGTACGCCGAGATCGAGAAGCATCTGCCGCGGGGGGTGGTTCTCGCCTCGAACACCTCGGCGCTGCCGATCACGGGTCTCGCCGATCTCACCGGCAGGGCAGAGAAATTCGTCGGCACCCATTTCTTCTCCCCGGCCGAGCGGATGCCGCTGGTCGAGATCATCCGTGGCCGAGCGACCTCCGACGAGACCTTGGCGCACGCGCTGGATCTCGCGCAGATCCTGCGCAAGACCCCGATCGTCGTCAACGACAGTTGGGGGTTCTTCACCAGCCGCTTCATCGGGTCGTTCCTGACCGAGAGCATGCGCATGGTGCAGGAGGGCGTGCTTCCCGCGCTCGTGGAAAACGGCGCACGCATGCTCGGGATGCCTCAGGGAGCCTTGACCGTCGCCGATGCCGTCGGACTCGATGTGGGTCGCGCACCGCTGATCGCGAAGGTCCGTGCCGACGAGAACGCGGCGGCCACCGACTACGAACTCGGTGCCTACATGGTCGGCAAGTACGACCGCCTGGGCAGGAAGAACGGCAAGGGCTTCTACGACTACCAGGCCGACGGGTCGAAGCGGCTGTGGGCCGGTCTGTCCGAAGCGATCCCGCCGCTCGCCGAGCAGCCGTCCATCGGCGAGGTCAAGTCCCGCATCCTGTACGCCCAGCTCGCTGAGGGCGCCCGTGCGTTTGCCGAGGGTGTGCTGCTCGGTCCCGCCGACGGTGATCTGGGGGCTACCCTCGGCGTCGGATTCCCCGCACATCTCGGAGGTCCGTTCGTCGCCATGGATCAGATCGGTATCGCCGAGGTCGTCGCCGAACTGGATCGGCTGCGTGGTGCCCACGGTGAGAAGTTCGCCGTACCTGATCTGTTGCGTCGGATGGCGGAGAACGGTCAGTCGTTCTACGGAGCGAACGCTGTCGTATCACCCGGGGCCACGGGCGAAGTGTCGGGTCCCGATTCCGGAAAGGCCGTATCCGGAGCGCGGGGACAGGCGAAATGACACAGGTGGAACCCATTTACGATGATCCGAGTCTTCGCGACAACGGTGTCTACGCTTGGGGTAGACATCACCCCGAGCGGACGGCGCTGATCAGCGACACCACCGGTGAGACAGTGTCGTTCGGGCAGTTGCTGCGGCGTGCGAACAGCATCGCCAACCAGTTGCGCTCGATGGGGATCGGCCCGGGCGACACCGTCGCCAGCTGGCAGAACAACGGCATCGCGCAATGGGAGTTCTTCGCGGGTGCACTGCAACTCGGCGTGCTCGTGGTTCCGATCAGCACTCATCTGACCGGCGCGGAAGCCGAGTACATCTTGCGGGACTCCGGTGCGAAGCTGCTGGTCGCCTCCGACGATCTGGCGGGGAACATCGAATCGACCGGTGCGATATCGGCCGATAGGCGTTTTGTCGAGGGCGATGCCGTGGACGGCTGGCGACCGTACCCGGAGTTGCGTGATTCCGGTGCCGTCGATGCGCCCGACGAGCGCATGGCCGGTTCGTTCATGTATTACACCTCGGGCACGACGGGGCGGCCCAAGGGTGTCCGGCGTGCCCTGCTGCGAATCTCACCGGAGGTTCTGGCGACGGGCGCGGCGTTCTTCCTCGCCAAATTCGGGGTCGAGGGCGATCCCGGTGTCGCGATGCTGTTTTCACCGGGCTACCACGCCGCGCCCGGCGCGAACACGTGGAACGCGCTCAACAGAGGTTTCACGGTCGTAGTCCTCGATAAATTCGACGCCGAACACGTCTTGCGTTCGATTCCGAAGTACGGGGTGACGCTGATCAACGCGGTGCCGACGCATATCCATCGCATGCTGGCACTGCCGGAGGATCTGCGCGCCGGACTGGATCTGTCCAGCCTGCGCCAGATCCTGGTCGCGGGTGCGAAGTTCGCGCCGCCGCTCAAGGCGCGCGCGATCGAGTACTTCGGCCCTGTGGTGTGGGAATCCTTCGCTGCCACCGAAGGTTTCGTGTGTTGTGTGAGTCCCCAGGAAGCGCTCGAACGTCCAGGAACGGTGGGTCGACCGGATCCGGAATCGATCCGCATCCTCGCCGAGAACGGCGAAGTCGCCGCGGTCGGCGACAGCGGGGCGATCCACTTCAAGTCTCTCGGTGGCACATTCGACTATCACAACGACACGGAGAAGACCGCGAAAAGTGTGAGCTCGGACGGTTTCATCAATTGCGGGGATCTGGGCTATCTGGACGAGGACGGTTACCTCTACATCCAGGATCGGCGGGTGGACCTGATCATCACCGGTGGCGTCAATGTCTATCCGGCCGAGGTCGAACAGTTGCTCGCGGAGCATCCGGCCGTCGCTGATGTCGCGGTGGTCGGGGTGCCCGACGAGGAGTGGGGCCAGAATGTCGTGGCCGCTGTTCAGCTCGATCCCGGTTTTACGGCGAGTGATTCGCTCGCCGAGGAGATCCGCGCCTTCTGCAAGGAAGGGCTCGCGGGTCCCAAGGTGCCGCGCGCGATCGTTTTCGAATCAACTCTGCCGCGTACGGCTACCGGGAAGATGCGTCGCAACCAGGTTAGGGACGCCCTGGTGAACGCTCGCACAGAGTCGGCCGACTCGGTGTCCTGACGTCGCTGGGACCTTACCCGACAACGTCCCCGGCTCTCCGAGGAGAGCCGGGGACGTTGCACTATGTGAAAGGGTTCGCGGTCCGGATATCGGTATCGTCGCGGGAAGTGCGGGCGCCGATCATTCCGTGCCGCCGGACCACGAAACCGTCGTCACGGCCCAAGGAACAGTCGCTCGCACGGCAGGCGCGGCAGTAGCTGTAAATCCCCCAGGCCGTCGCAGACCAATTCTATCGTGTACCAACAATGATGCCGCCAATCGCGGATCAGGTTCTGTACCGCCGCCGCGGCGGCGGCGTAGTCGAAGACCACGCCTGCCAACCAGATCCGCACGTGCACATCGCCTCGGGAGCTGGGCCACTTCGGGCTGGTCATATCCGACATAGCTGCCTCGCGATAGTTGGGGCGGTACTCGATCAGGGCATGACGATGATCGGTTTGACCGCGGCTCCCGCGACCGCATCGGCCTCGGCACGTGAGATGTCGGACAGATCGTAGGTGGTGATCATCCGATCGAACGGGAAAACGCCTTGCTGCCACAACTCGATCAGGCGGGGGATGAAGTTCTGCGGCACGGCACCGCCCTCGTAGTTGAAAGTCACCGACTTGCCGGTCAGTTCAGAGGGGTGCAGCGTCAGCATTTCCATGCCGGATCCGACGAGGACACACGTGCCGGGGCGGCGCAGGACCCGGACGGCGTTGGCCATCACCGTGGCGACGCCCGTGGTGTCGAAACTGAAGTCGAGTCCACTCGTATCGCCGCGAACGGCCGTCGCGACATCGTCTGTCGCGCCGTCGACCGCACGCGTCGCGCCGAATTCCAGGGCGAGGGCCCGCCGTTCCGGGTTGAGATCGACCGCCACGATTTCGCCCGCGCCGGAGAGTTTGGCCGCCATGATCGCCGAGAGTCCCACGGCCCCAGCACCGAAAACAGCCAGAGACTGCCCCGCGCTCAGGCGCATCACGTTCAGTACCGACCCCGCGCCGGTCTGTACGCCGCATCCGAGCGGGCCGAGCTTCTCGAGTGGGACGTCGCGGCGAACCTTCACCAGATTACGTTCGGTCGCCAGCGCGTATTGCCCGAACGAAGACTGCCCGAACCACCGGTTGGTGACCGGTTCGCCCGCGGTGTCGTGTGCTGTGCGACGGCCATCCGACGTCAGGCCGACGAGGTTGCGTGCCTCGAATGCCTCACAGTCCGTGGGGCGTCCGCCGCGACAGGCCGTGCAATTGCCGCACGAATCGAAGCTGAGCACCACGTGGTCACCCGGCTCGACGGAGGTGACGCCGAGCCCTACCTTCTCGACGATGCCCGCGCCTTCATGGCCCAGGACCACGGGCAGGAACTGCTCGCCGAGCAGTCCGCTGCGCCCGATCAGGTCGGTGTGGCAGAAGCCGGTGGCCACGATGCGGACCAGCGCTTCCAGTGGACCGGGGTCGTCGAGGTGGATCGACTCGATCGAGAACGGTGCCGCGGGGTCGCGGAGTACGGCGGAGAGCGACGTGGTCACTGGCGTTCCTTTGGTATTCGGTGTGCGAGAGCCGGGACAGGTTCAGCTGATGCGCGCGGGAAGGGATTCGATGCCGTTGATGAAGTTGCTGACCAACTGGACGGGTTCGCCGAACTCGATCTTCGGGACACGGCGGAGCAGTTCGCCGATGATCGAGCGCAGCTGGACCTTGGCGACGTTGTGGCCGAGGCAGTAGTGCACGCCGCCGCCGCCGAATCCGACGTGGCGGGTGCGCGGTCTGGTCACGTCGAACACGTTGGGATCGGGGAAGACGGTCTCGTCGCGATTGCCGGAGCAGTAGAACATGACGACCTTGTCGCCTGCGGCGATCTGCTGTCCGCCGAGTTCGACGTCCACCGCCGCAGTGCGCGAGAACTGGATGACCGGGGTCGCGTGCCGGACGAATTCGTCGACCGCTTGGCCGAGCGCGCTGTCCAGATTGTCGATCAGCCAGTCGCGCTGAGTGGGGTTCTCGCTCAGCGACAGCATGGTCCTGGTCGTGGTCTGCTTGGTGGTGTCGTTACCCGCCACGCTCATGAGCAGCATGAAGGCGCCGATGTGGTCGTCGGTCAGACCTTGCCCATCGATGCGGGCCTCGACCAGATTCGTCATCAGATCGTCGCCGGGGTTCTTGCGACGGAAAACCGCGAGATCCTTGGCGATGGTGAAGAGATAGCCGGCCTCCTCCATGAGTTTGAGGAGCTTCGCTTCACCCTCCAGTCCGGCGACGTCGAGTCCGCCGACGAGGTTCTCCGCCGCGCGGGCAACGCGCTTGCGTTCGGATTTCGGAACGCCGACCATGTCGGAGATGGTCTCCATCGGCAGGCGTGACGAGCAGTGCTCCACGAAATCGATATCGCCCGCGCCTATCAGGTCGTCGACGATGGCCTCGGAGTTCGAGACGATACTGGCCTCGATGCCCTTGATCTGCTTCGGGGTGAAGGCCGCGTTCACGAGCCCGCGGTAGAGGGTGTGTTCCGGCGGGTCCATGCCGAGGAAGAAGCTGGCGGCCGCGCCGGCGGGATCCGCGGGGTCCATGGTGGTGCCGTACTTCGATTGGAACACTTCGCTGTTCGTGCTGACGGTGGTCACGTCGGCCGCGCTCGTCACCGCCCAGAAACCCTGCTGGTCGTGCGGTGAGTGGTAGTCGGCGGGCGGATGCCAGCTGACCGGCGCCTCGGCGCGGAGCCTGGCGAAGGACTTCTCGCGTTCGGCGAACGGCTGAGCCCAGAACGCGGTCGACGAGATGTCGATATCGGTCGTGAACGGATGGCTGGTACGGAACAGCTCCATGATCATCTTTCTTTTCAGGCTGCGGTGTCGTGGTTACGTGGATGCGGCTCCGTGGTGCTCAGCCCGTTCGGGCCGAGACCGTGACCGCCTGGAACTGGGTGAATTCGTCGAGTCCCCACGGGCCGTTCTCGACGCCGATCCCGCTCGACTTGGTGCCGCCGAACGGCATGTCGGGTCGCACGCCACTGCCGTGTGCGTTGATCGACACCTGGCCGCAGTCGAGTTGTCCGCCGACTTGCAGCGCATGCTCGGTGTCCGCGGACCATACCGACGCTGTGAGTCCGTACGGGGAGTTGTTCGCTCGCGCGATGGCGGTGTCTATGTCCCGATAGGCGACGATCGGCAGCACGGGGCCGAACTGCTCTTCGTCGACGACTCGGACGCCGTCCTCGATGTCGGCCAGGATGGTCGGCGCGTAGAAGTACCCGGGCCGATCGATCGGCGCGCCTCCGGCCGCGGCCCGCGCACTGTATTTCAGGGCGTCATCGACCAGTGCGGAAACCCGTTCGTATTGGGGAAGATTGCAGATCGGGCCGAGTTGCACATCGGGCGTTGTGCCCGAGCCGACGCGGACACCACGGGCGTATTCGGCGAGGGCATCGACGACATCGTTGTATATCCGTTCCGGTGCGTAGACACGCTTGATGGCCAGACAGACTTGACCGTTGTTGTCGAACGCCCCCCAGAACAGGCGCGGTGCGGCCGTGACGAGGTCGACGTCATCGAGCAGAATCGCCGGGTCGTTCCCTCCCAACTCGAGCGTGACCCGCTTCAGGTCGGTCGCCGCGCTCGCCGCGATCGCTTTTCCTGTCGGCGTCGACCCGGTGAAGCTGATCTTGCGGGGCACCGGATGCGCGACCATCATCGCTCCCAGCGGGTCGCTGCCCGTGACGACATTGAGCACGCCGGGGGGCAGTGCCCGCGCGAGCGCCTCGGCGAATGCGAGCGTGGACAGCGGAGTGTACGGAGAGGGCTTGAGTACGATCGTGTTGCCCGCTCGCAACGCCGGCGCGATCTTCCAGGAGGCGAGTGCGATGGGGAAATTCCACGGTGTGATCGCCGCGACGACGCCCAGCGGCCTGCGGATGACCTCGGCGTGACCGCGGGCATCGTCCTGTACGACCTGTCGGGGAACCTCGAGGTCCGCGAAATAGTTGAACCACGACGCCGCGCCGCGCAACTCGAGCCGCGCCCCGGCCAGTGGTTTGCCCTGCTCGGCGGTCAGCAGGGCGGCGATGCGCTCGGAGTCGGCTTGGACGGCCCGGGCGGCGGCCCGCAGAGCGGATCGGCGGTAATCGTCGTCGAGCCGCCACGAGGTCAGCGACTGCTGGGCGGCGTGCATCGCGCGATCGAGTAGTTCGACCGTGCACTCGGGCGCTTCTGCGAACGGCTCACCGGTCGAAGGATCGTCGACGGCGAAAGTGGCCTTGCCGCTGACTATCTCGCCATCGATGAGCATTCCGAGGGAGGGCAATGGGGTCTCCTTGATCGCGCGACCGCGCAGCGGGGCAATGACGTGAGCCCGGCCTGCGAGTGAGTGAATCGGTGATGCCGCTCACAGAGACTAACAAGACTTAGGTTCTCATTTCAATACGTCGCTGATTGTTAACTGTAAATGGGCATGCGTCGTGCGGTTACGCGCGCCCTCGCGTATTCATCGAGCGCCGTGTCGACCCTCTGGTGGACCTGGGAAGGGCCTGACTGGCCTGTTCGATGGATCGAAGGGATATCATGTGTCCAAGTCGAGGATTCCCCGGTTCGCCCGGGGGCGGTCGTCGAGCAAATCGCCGGGCTGCGAGACGGAGGGTGTGAAGATGGCTTCGGTGCGTGCGGGGCGTCCGGACAAGACCGAGGTTCCTCGTTTCGATGGCGAGTTGGTCCATCGGCGCGGTCGCCGTCAGCAGATCGTGGACGCCGCGTTCGAATGCCTGGCCGTCGGAGAGTTCGACCGGATCAAGATCGATGATGTGGCGCGTACGGCAGGTCTGGCGAAGGCGACGCTGTATCGCTACTTCGCGTCCAAGGAGGCGCTGTACTCGATCGTGCTCCGTGAGTGGTCGGACGCGCACGACCTGAGGACGACCTCGGCCGCCGGTCCCGAGCGGGCCAGGATGCGCGCGCACTCCAAGATCGACGCCTTCGCCGACAGTCAGCAGTTCTTTCGCCTTGCCGTCGCGCTCTTCTCGAGTTCCGATGCCGTGGTGAAGGCCGAACTCTCGAGTGTCGGTGCACGTACGTACCACTATTTTCGTGACGATTTCGCTGATCTGACCAGGGTGACACCTCACGACGCCGCGATCATCATGCAAGCGATAGTGCACTCGGCCGTGATGGCCGCCGTCTACCACGGCGCCGCATTCGCCGATGCCCACCACCTCGTGGACCAGGTCGTCCGGCTCGTCGTCGGTTCTCCGGTCTCGCCCACTGCGGGCGATCACGTAGTCAACACTGGCGCGCGCGTGGCGATGTCCGCCGAGATGCCCGCGTTCAAGAGGCGACGTAGACAGCAGATCGTGGACTGCGCGAAGGAGTCTCTGCGTGCGAATCCCTACGAGAAGATCCATGTATCGAACGTGGCCCAGGACGCGGATGTCGCACTTGGAACCCTGTATCGGTACTTTCCGTCGAAGGAAGCTCTCTACGCCGAAGTGATCCGTGACTGGTTCTCCAGCAGTGGATTCTCGTCCTCGTTGGACGATCTGCCGGCCGAGTCGCGAGTACGGGTGCGAATCCGGGTGGCTCTCGATGCCTTCGAAGCCGATCCGGAATTCTTCAGGGTCAACGTGTTGCTCCACTCGATCGGCGACGAACTCGTCCAGCCGGTCCTGGGAGAGGTGATCGCCTCTGCGCGAGCGATGTTCATTCGCGACCTGTCCGCGCTCGGTGTGCCGAATCCGGCCGATGCCGCGACGATGCTGTGGTCGCTGCTCGGTTCGCTCACCACGGGTGTCGTCTCCTATAACAGGACCTTTCCGGAGGCAAGAAGAGTGGCTGAGGTCTTCGCGACGTTGATAGTGACGAGCGCCGACGGCGGGACCGAAAACTAGAATCGAGTTCTTGATAGTATTCGGCGAGAATCCTAGCTTCGGATCGGGCGATGCCGCCACCGGGTGTACGTGAGATGCCTTGGTGCAGAACGATCTACATTCCGAGAGGTATCACTGATGGGCGATGCGTACTATGAACTGCTGGAAACAGGCGAGCACGGTGAACATCTTTCATCGGCTGATCTGACCCGAGGTACCTGGGGTGATATGCAGCACGGTGCTCCACCCTGCGCCCTGCTCGTACGCGCGCTGGAGAACTGCGAACCTCGCCCGGATGCGCGCCTGAGCCGGATCGTCGTCGAATTGCTCGGCCCGGTTCCGGTGGCTCCGGTATGGGTCTCCGCGCGAGTGGAACGTCCCGGGTCGAAAATCGAATTGCTTGCGGCGGTGATGAGTTCGGTGGACCGCACGGGCGAGTTGCGCCCGGTGGCGCGCGCATCCGCCTGGCGTATGCGCCGGACCGACACCACCGAGATCCAGCGGTCCTTCGATGAGCCGTTGCGTCCCGTGGTCGAAGCAGCGACGTGGGCCGGGACCCAGCGCTTCACCACCGGCTATGTCAGCACTCTCGACTGGCGATGGCTGACGAAGCCCAACGACAGCGAGGGCGAGGGCGAGTCCTGGCTTCGATCGACGGTCGATCTCGTCCACGGAGAGAAGATGTCACCGCTGCAGAAGCTGTTCGCGGTGGCCGACAATGCCAACGGAGTCGGCTCGAAAGCCGACATCCGTCGGTGGACCTTCCTCAATACCGACATCACCATCCACCTCTACCGGGTACCGGAGGGGGAGTGGATCGGGATCCGTGCCGATGTGGGCTATGGACCCGACGGGGTCGGCGCGACGATCGGCACCCTGTTCGACCAGCACGGCCCCGTGGCCGGTATCCAGCAGGCGGTGCTGCTACAGCGCCGTTCGTGATCGAGACGCCTTCACACCAGATCCATGAGTTCGAGCAGTTCGGTGCTGTCGTTTCCGGTGCGGAGCTCACGCCCGATGGCCGCGACCAGATCGGCTGACGATCCCGCGACGGAGTCGAGGGTGAGAACTCTGCGGTGCAGTTGGTTCACCGAGTATTCCCACGTGAAGCTGATCGCGCCGGTCACCTGGGTAATCGCCTGGACCACGGTGTGCCCGACGCGTCCGGCCATCGCCTTCACCGCTCGCGCCAGTGCGGCATCGAGTTCGCCGTCGACGGCGCGCTGCACCGCCTGATCGAACAAACACGCCAATTGGTATCGGTCGGCGGCCGCCCAGGCGAGGATGTGCTGGATCGCCTGGTAGCTTCCGATGGATTGCCCGAACTGTCGGCGGGTTTGCACGTAGGCGACCGCGTCGTCGAGTAGGCGGTCGCACACGCCGAGGATCTCGGCGGCCGCGCCGAGCCGGGCGCGCGCCAGGAGATCGGCGCGGAACTCGGAGGCGAGAGGTTCGGGCGCGAGGACGGTGCCGGGGTTGGTTGTGAGATCGATGATCGTCAGATAGTCATCGGCCTCGTCCGCGGGATGGCCCGCGCCGAACGGATCCGTGACAAGGACGAGTCCGGTGCCGGGGATATCGGCGACCGCATCGGTTCGCGCGGTTGCTCCAGGAACAACGAATCGTGTTGTGCTCAAAGAGAATCCGGCGACAACGCGACGTTCGTCGGAAACTCCGCCCCACGCCGGTCGCGGGCCTGTCAGCGCGAACCGGCCGAGGACATCGGTCCGGCCGCCGTGGTAGCCCTGGGCCTCGAGAAAGGCCAGGACGGGCCGCGGATCGCCCTGGCCGGAATGTGGCACGAGCAATTCGTCCAGTCCGAACGCCTCGACCGCAGCGTCGCCGTCGAGGCGACCGAAAATCGGCAGCGCCGCTTCCCGAAAGGCGACATACTCGTGTGGCCGAAGTGTCTCAAGCATTTCCGAGTCCCAAGATATGACGTGCGATGGTCATCAACTGCATTTGTTGAGATCCTCCGTAGATCGTGACGATCCGTGAGAACAGGTACTCCTGCTGGAGAACCGAGTCTTCGTCGGAATCGTGCGGGAATGCCACGCGTGCGCTGTCGATATCGCGCAGGGCGTTGTATACGGTCTGCTCGGTGCGTGTGGTAAGCAGCTTGTTGAACGCCGAATCCGGGCCTAGTTCCTGCTCGCTCGCCTCGCGCGCGAGCAGGTTGATCGCCGTGGAACGCACCCCGAGCAACTGCAGCGCGGCCTCACCGACCTGCCGATCAGAGTTCTCGCTCATCGATTTCGACGAGGACTTCAGGTTCTCGCGGAAACCGAGATGCCGCACCCACGACAGCGTGCCTCGTTCATGGGCCAGCAGATACATCGATGCGCGCCAGCCTCCGCCGACCTCGCCGACTATCTGATGCGGTGGAACGCGGACTCCGTCGAAGGTCACCTCGCCCAGTTCGTCGTTGCCGTTGGCCTGGCGAATCGGGCGCGCGGTGACGCCGGGTGCGCGCAGGTCGATCGCCATCATGGTCAATCCGCGATGACGCTCCTCGGGAGTGCCGGTACGTACCAGTGCCAGACACCACCGCGCGTACTTCACCCAGCTGGTCCAGATCTTGGCGCCGTTCACTATCCAATCGGTACCGTCGAATTCGGCGCGTGTCCGCAGTGAAGCGAGGTCCGACCCCGCTTCCGGCTCCGAAAACCCTTGCGCCCACGACTCGCTGCCTTCCAGGAAGGTGGGCAGGACCGCGCGCGTGAATTCGGGGTCGGCGTAACGGACCAAGGTCGGCGCGACGATCTCGAGATGTTCGAAGACGGTCGGGCCACCCCACCCGGCGCGGAAGAGTTCGTCGTACATCGCGGCGCGGTGCAGGATCGTGCCACCGTGACCCCCGGCCTCCTCCGGCCATCCGATGCGACCCCAACCCGCCTCGTAGAGAAGTTCGCGAAGTCGCCGTGCCTTATCGACGCGCGCGTCGTAGTCCGCGCAGGCGGGTAGCAGGGGAGCGAGATCGGATTCGCTTGCCGCCATCCAGTCGCGGAACCGGTCGACGAAGTCGCGGAGACTCGATTCGTGCACGCGGGCGTAGACGCCGTCGGTACCCAAGAATCCTCCACTGTTCGTGTGCCACTTTCATTGATTTCGACGTCAGTGTAGAATTTGGATAACTGCTTGCACAAGGCGAACGAGAACACGGAGTTCGCCGCCAGTTCCGACGACAGTTCCCGGATGAGCGCACGGCGCATACCGGTGAGAAAGGCGCGCTCATGGAGAGCCGGAAACCCATTGCCGAGGATCTGTTCACCTGGCCTGCCGAGAGCCCTTCGCTCATCGCCGGGCGTTGCTCGGATTGCGATACCGTGGCGTTCCCATTCCGGGACAGCTGCCCGCGGTGCGGCCGGACCGCGATCGGAAAAGAACTGCTGGAACGTGAAGGCATCCTCTGGTCCTGGACGTCTCAGGGTTTCCGTCCCAAGGCGCCCTTCTCCGGCAATCTGCTCGGCGGCGGCACCGACACCTGGTATGTCGGATTGGTCGAGATCGGCGGCAAGATCAGGGTCGAGAGCCTGCTGAGCAATGTCACCGAGCAGGATCTCGAGATCGGGATGCCCCTACGTCTGACCGTGATTCCCTTCCGCGAGGAGGAATCGGGCGACACGATCGTCACTTTCGCATTCGAGCCCGCGGGCGACGCCGCGGAAACCATGGAGGTCACCAATGCCTGACGTCGCGATCATCGGGGTCGGCCTGCATCCCTTCGGCCGCTTCCCCGGTAAACCGGCACTGGAGATGGGCGCGTACGCCGCGCGTATGGCCCTCGCCGACGCGGGGGTCACCTGGCCGGATATCCAATTCGCAGTCGGCGGCAGCTTCGAGGTCGACCAGCCCGATGCCGTGGTCGCCCAGCTCGGCGTGACCGGGATTCCCTTCACGAATGTCTACAACGGCTGTGCCACCGCGGGCAGCGCACTGGCGGTCGCCAGTCAGACGATCAAACTCGGTGAGCACGGCCTCGGGCTCGTGGTCGGACTCGACAAGCACGAGGGCGGCGCCTTCACCTCCGACCCCACCGACTACGGGTGTCCAGCCTGGTACGGCGAACTCGGATTGTTCCTCACCACGAAATTCTTCGGTATGAAGATCAACCGGTACATGCACGATCACGGCATCACCCCCGAGACACTCGCCACGGTCGCGGCCAAGAACTACCAGAACGGGGTGCTCAATCCCAACGCGCACCGCCGTAAGCCGTTGAGCGTCGAGGAGATACTGGGATCGCGGATGATCAATCATCCGCTCACCCAGTACATGTTCTGCAGCCCGGACGAAGGTGCCGCCGCGGCGGTCGTCTGCGACGCGTCGATCGCGCACAAGTACACCGACACTCCGATCTATCTCCGCAGCGTTGTCACCCGGACCCGCCGTTTCGGCGCCTACGAGGTACACACTCCGGCGACGTCCACAGACAACATCCCGGCCCCGACCGTCGACGCCGCGCGGGCGGCCTACGAGATCGCCGGTATCGGACCCGAAGACGTGCGGATCGCCCAGTTACAGGACACCGACGCCGGCGCCGAGGTCATCCATATGGCCGAGGTCGGCTTGTGCGCCGACGGGGAGCAGAACGATCTCATCGCGCGGGGAGTGACCTCGTTGCGGGGATCATTGCCGGTGAATACCGACGGTGGTCTGATCGCCAACGGCGAGCCGGTCGGCGCGTCTGGCCTGCGGCAGGTCTACGAACTGGTCATCCAGATGCGGGGCCGCGCCGGGGAGCGACAGGTCGAGGGAACCCCCTCGGTGGGGGTGGCCCAGCTCTACGGGGCACCCGGTGTCGCCGCGGTGTCGGTCCTGAGCCGATAGTCAACCAGCCAGTCAGACAGAAGGACCACGGAAACCCATGAGCGGTAGCGCGCAAGCTCTCGATCGCGAAGAACTCCGGCTATTGGAGACCACGGCGAGGAAGGTCTTCGAATCCAACGCCGGGCTCGAGGAACTCGGAGAACTCGGGTTCACCGGCCTGTTGACTCCCGAGTCGAGTGACGGCGACGGGTGGAGGGTAGTGGAGGCGTCGGTGGTCGCCAAGGAGTGCGGCCGCGCGCTGAGCCGGACACCGTGGGCCGTGACAGCGGTGGCCGCCGCCGCTGTCGCCGCGGTATCGGACGATGTCGCGCCGGTTCGTGAGTTGCTCGCCGGGACCAGTGCCGCCGCGCTGGCCCGCGCGAACGCGATCTCGGGCAGAGTCTCTGTCGTCGGGGCCGCCCGTCCCGAGGTTCTGCTGATCTCGGGCACGTCCGATCTCTTCGTGGTGCCGAACGCTTCGACCCTCACGGTCGAGGAGGTGGCGGACGGGCTCGACACCACGAGGGAACTGGCCTTCATCACCCTCGACGGCGCGGCAGGTGAAACTCTCACCCCCGAGGACACGCGCAGATTGCGCGCCGCTCTGGTCCTGCTGCTGTGTGCCGACAGCGTCGGTGCGCTCTCCGGCAGCGTCGAACTGCTCACCGAACATCTGACCGGCCGCGATGCCTTCGGCCAGCCGTTGGCTTCCTTCCAGGTGATCGCCCATCGGCTCGCCGATCTCGCGGTGCTCATCGAAGCCGCCGACGCCTTGACCAGCAGCGCGGCGGCATCCCTCGCCGCGGGGGAGCCGCACGCCGAGCAGTTGGTCGAACTCGCGCACGGCTATCTCGCGCGTCGGTGCGCCGCCGCGCTCGACGACTGCATCCAACTCGCGGGCGGCATCGGATTCACTTGGGAATGGCGTCTGCATCACGCGATGCGCAGGGTTCTCGTCAACGCGGCGCAACATCCCACGAATACCGACGTCGTCGCCCTCCTCGGTGCGCTGACCGCACGGACCGATGACGGCAGCGATCCGGCCGACTTCCGTCACCGGGTTCGCGAGGTGATCGCCCGGCACCGCCCGCACGAGGCCCGCGAAGGACACCGCGCCCCGGAATCGCCGGAACAGGAACGCGCACTGCGCGATTGGTACAGAACCCTGTACGACGAGGGGTTGCTCGGTGCCAGTTGGCCATCGGTGTGGGGCGGTCGCGAGGATTGGGAACCTCGCCAGGATCTCGTGCTGACCGAGGAATTGATCCGCGCGCGTGCGCCGCGGCCGATCGATCAGGTCGGACTGGCGAGCCACGTGCTGCTGGAATTCGGGACCGACGAGCAGAAGCGCAAACACCTTGCCCCCATTCGCGAGGGACGAGATATCTGGTGCCAATTGTTCAGCGAGCCCGGCGCGGGAAGTGATCTGGCGGGAATCACAGCCCGTGCTACCCGGCGCGAAGACGGCAGTTGGGTGCTCGCCGGCCAGAAGACCTGGACCACCGACGGACATTGGGCGCAATTCGGTCTCGCGCTGCTGCGGACGTCGACGGAGACGAAACGGCACGCCGGAATCACCGCCTTCATCGTGCCGATGGACTCGCCGGGCCTCGAGGTCCGGCCCAAACCGACGATCGGGGGCGCCTACGAATTCAACGACGTCTTCCTCGACGGAGTGGTACTCGCGCCGGAGCAGGTCGTCGGCGAGGTCGGGCGGGGCTGGTCGGTGGCGATGTCCGGTCTCGACCTCGAGCGTTTCACGGTCGGCGCCAATGTCGTACTGCTCGAACTCCTGCTGACCGATGTCCGCACGGTCGCCGAGAACGTCGGTGCGGACGGGGACAGACTGATCGATCGCGCCGACATCGCAGCGCGGATCACCGATCTGATATCGCAGTTCGCCGCCGCGAAATGCTTCCTGGATTCGCATATCACCCGGGCGCTCGCGGGCGTCGAGGGTGAAGCCGAGGCTCCGATCGCGAAAATCCTGTACAGCGAGACATACAACCGCATCGCGCGATTCGGTGTCGAGATCGCCACCGCCCATCAACCGCTGCCCGCCACTGCCGCGGGCGCGGCCCAACGGCTCCAGGACGCGTGGCTGTGGTCGCGTGCGTTGACGATCTCAGGCGGCAGTTCGGAAGTGATGCGCAACATCATCGGCAAGCGGCGGCTGCGGCTGCCGAGCGCCCGCTGACCCACCGAGAGAACATCCGCCCGGTCGTGCGGGCGTCCAATTTCCCACGCCGCAGGCCCGAGGCCGGTTCGCGGCGACTTCGAACCGAGGTGAAATCATCGTGCCCGCACTCCGATTGGCAGTCATGCTCCCGTCGAGTACCGATGTCGACGAGGCAGCGCAGCTCGCACGCACTTACGAGGACGCGGGAGTGGATATCCTCGCCGTCCCCGAGGCGTACGGAGTCGACGCGATCAGTTGGCTAGGCTACCTCGCCGCGATCACCGATCGCGTCGAGTTGATGGCACAGGTTCTGCCCATCTTCTCGCGCACCCCCGCCCTGACCGCGATGACAGCGGCGGGGCTCGATCGGGTGTCCAAGGGACGGTTCACTCTCGGGCTCGGTGTCAGCGGCCCCCAGGTCGTCGAAGGCTGGCACGGGGTCGTCTACGACGCGCCGCTCGGTCGGACCCGCGACGTGATCGAGATCTGCCGCAAGGTCTGGCGCCGGGAACGTCTGCAACACGACGGGGCCCGCTACCGCATCCCACTGCAGGGCGGCACCGGACTCGGGAAGCCCCTCAAGATCGTCGACGCGCCCCTGCGTTCCCGGATCCCGCTGTATGTGGCCGCGCTCGGCCCGGCCAACACCGAGCTGGCAGCGGAGTTGGCCGAGGGCTGGGTGCCGTTCCTGTACATCCCGGAGCGCGCCGACGCCGTATGGGGTGAGCCGATGGCACGAGGAGCGGCGAAACGCTCGACTGAACTCGGTCGGCTCGAGATCGTTGCGGGTGGCCCGATGGCCGTCGGGTCCGACGTCGTCCACAAGCGCGAACTCGATCGAGATCACCTGGCGCTCTACGTCGGGGGAATGGGCGCCCGGGACAAGAACTTCTACAACACCGTTGTCCGCAAATACGGTTTCGAAGCGGAAGCGCGTGAGGTTCAGGACCTGTACCTGGCCGGTCATCGTGAAGAAGCGGCGGCGAAGTTGCCCGATGCGCTGCTGGAGGGAACATCGTTGATCGGTGACAAGAGTTATCTGAAAGATCGGCTCGCCGCCTACCGAGAGCACGGGGTGACTGTCATCCAGGTGCAGCCGGTGGGCGACGACCCCGTGCGCGATATCCGACTCTTCCGCGAGATCCTCGACGATTGCTAGTCGATCACCGAGCGGAATCGTGAAACCGGTGCCCGGCAGCGAATCGGCCGGGCACCTCCTCGGTGCGATCCGCTCCCTGTCGATACGACAGCGGCCGGACAGCTGATCGCGTGGATATCAGCCGCGCCCGGACAGAATCTGATCGATGGCGGCGCGATGTTGCGGGGTTTCCAGTAGCCGGACATGCCAGTGCACTTCGGCGTCCGCGGCGGTGGCGAGATCGGCGCGGTTCGCCACCGCGATGTTGCTCTTGATCGCCTCCAGCGCCGGCCGCGAGCGTTCGGTGAGCGCCTCGACGCGCTTCCGCACACCCGTGGTGAAGTCGCCGTCGGCGAACACGGCGTTCACCAGGCCGAGATCGACCCCCCGCCGCGAGGAGATCGGCTCGGCGAAGTACAGCAACTCCTGGGCGCGCGATCGACCGACGAGTCTGTTCAGCAGCCAGGTCGCGCCGAAATCTCCGGCCAGTCCCACCGCCGAGAATCCTGGACGGAGTTCAGCGGATTCGGTGGAATACCGCAGGTCGCAGGCGAGGGCGAGTGCCATGCCCGCTCCGACGGCATGTCCGTTGAGTGCCGCGACTGTCGGTTTGGGAAAGTCCCACAGGCGCACCGAGGTGGCGCGTTGGCTCGAGATCTGCCGTGCGATTCGGCCGTCACGATCATCGACGGGGCCGAATATGCTCTCCCCGCGCGCCAATGTCTTGATGTCGCCGCCCGCGCAGAATCCTCGGCCGGAACCGGTCAGCACCACGACGTGGACGCGGTCGTTCTCGGCGGCCCTGTCCAAGGCTTCCGCGAGCATGTCCAGCATCTCGAGTGACAGCGCGTTGCGCTGGGCGGGCCGATTCAAGGTGAGCGTCAGGACACCGGAATCCATCGATTCGAGTAGTGGTGCCGACTCCGGCACCTCACCTGTGTTATCTGTCACCGCCGCCTCCAAGTTTTGACATTGACGTCGAGATTATAGTTTGCCACCATGGTGGTCAATGCCGAATGGACACGGGAGGTTGTATGCGCACGGGTGCGGACAGCGGGGACGATCCTCGCGCTGCGGCGCCGTTGGCCGGTACTGTCGTCGTCTCGTTCGAGCAAGCTGTCGCGGCTCCCTATTGCACCCGGCTTCTCGCTGATCTGGGCGCGCGCGTCATCAAGGTCGAGCGCCCTCGTACCGGCGACTTCGCTCGTGACTACGACAGCGAGGCGAACGGGATGGCAACGCATTTCGTCTGGCTGAATCGCAACAAGGAGTCGATCGTGGTCGACTTCAAGGCGGCGCGGGAGAAGGTCGTGCTCGAGGCGCTGCTGGATCGCGCCGATGTCGTGGTGCAGAATCTCGCACCCGGTGTGGCACGAGGTCTCGGTATCGACGCGGGGACCGTGGTGGCCGCGCGGCCCTCGGTCGTCGCGGTCGACATCTCGGGTTACGGCACCGGCGGACCGCTCGACAATCGGCGGGCCTACGACCTGCTGGTCCAGGCCGAGGCCGGTTCGTGTGCCATGACGGGAACCGCTGACGCACCTGCGAAACCCGGGATTCCGATCGCGGATGTGGGAGCGGGCCTACAGGCGGCGGTGGCGATTCTCGCGGCACTCAACGCGCGGAACAGGTCGGGCAGAGGTACCGCGATCCAGGTGAGCCTGTTCGATTCGGTAACCGACCTCCTGGGATTCGGGCTACTGCACGCGGCCTACACCGGCACCGAACGCCCGCCCAACGGTTTGAGTTCGCCGGTCGTATCCCCCTACGGAGCCTACCCGACTCGTGACGGGCGAACCGTGGTCCTTGGAACCACCAATGATTCTGAATGGCAACGACTCTCGGCCCTGCTCGATCGGCCCGACCTGGCCGCCGCCCCCGAGTTCGCCTCCAACCCCCAGCGGTGCGAGCGTCGCGCGGAACTCGACGCGGCGATCACCGCCTGGACCCGGACACTGGATCTCGACGAGATCTGCGCACGTGCCGACGCCGCGGGTATCGGCAACTCGGAATTCCAGCGGGTCAGCGACGTCGTCGACCATCCGCAGCTCGTCGAGCGCGGAAGGTGGCGCGAGGTCGACTCACCGGTGGGACCGCTGAGATCGCTGCTGCCAGCCTTCGTCGGAGCCGGATGGCCCGACCTGTTGAACCCGGTACCCGCCCTGGGCGAGCACACCGCGGCAATTCTGGCCGAATGCGGGCTGAGCGACGAGAGTTCGTCCGCCGGAGCCGCAAACGTTTCGCCCGTGGACGCGTAGAGCGCCACCCGGGCTGCACTGGAGGAAAAAATGCCCAAACTCTGTGCGACAGAGGGACTGACCGATGTCCAGCAGGACATCCTGAAAGCAGTGCGGACCTTCGTCGGTGAGCAGATCCTGCCGGTCGCCACCGAACTCGAACACGCGGACGAATACCCGACCGAGATCGTCGAACAGATGAAGAAGCTGGGAATATTCGGACTCACCATTCCGGAGGAGTTCGGTGGCCTCGGGGAATCGCTGCTCACCTACGCGCTCGTGGTCGAGGAAATATCGCGTGGCTGGATGAGCGTGAGCGGCATCATCAATACCCATTTCATCGTCGCGTATCTGTTGCTGCAGCATGGCACCGAAGAACAGAAACGGCACTATCTGCCGCGGATGGCGACCGGTGAGGTTCGAGGCGCGTTCTCGATGTCCGAACCGGAGCTCGGTTCCGATGTGAGTGCCATCAAAACCACTGCGACGCCGCGAGACGGTGGCTACAGCATCAGCGGGCAGAAGATGTGGGTGACCAACGGCGGTTCGGCCAATTTGGTCGCCGTACTGGTGCGGACCCCCGAGGGCCACGACAAGCCACACCGCAACCTGACGACATTTCTGGTCGAGAAGGAATCGGGTTTCGGAGAGACCGCACAGGGCGTCACCGTTCCCGGCAAGATCGAGAAAATGGGCTATAAGGGCGTCGACACCACGGAGCTCTTGTTCGACGACCACCGAATCGGCGCTGAACAGATTCTCGGGGGTGTGCCGGGACAGGGCTTTTACCAGATGATGGACGGAGTCGAAGTCGGGCGGGTGAATGTCGCCGCCCGCGCGGTCGGTGTCGCCACGCGTGCTTTCGAACTCGGAATCTCCTACGCTCAGCAGCGCCGGACCTTCGGAAAGAAGATCGCCGAACATCAGGCGATTCTGTTCCGCCTCGCCGAGATGGGTACGAAGGTCGAGGCCGCGCATCAAATGGTCGTGCGCGCCGCCCGTATCAAGGACTCGGGCAATCGCAACGATCTCGAGGCCGGCATGGCGAAATACCTCGCTTCCGAGTACTGCCGCGATGTGGTCGAAGATTCGTTCCGTATCCACGGGGGATACGGATTCGCCAAAGAGTTCGAGATCGAGCGCTTGTACCGCGAAGCGCCGATGCTGCTCATCGGTGAAGGCACTGCCGACATACAACGCATGATCGTGGGTCGGCGTCTTCTCGAGGACTACGCGCTGCCCGGCTGAGCAATAAGGAACCCGTGTTCGCCCGAGCCGTGAATCCGGGCCGCAGATCGTCCTCCGTACAAAGAAAGTGACGGCATTCCCATGTCGGAAGTGAGCTCCGAAGACTTCGCCCCGATCCTGGCGCAGGTGCGTCAGTTCGTCCGGACCCGGGTCGTTCCTCGTGAACAGGAAATCCTCGACACCGACGCGGTGCCTGCCGATATTCGCAAGCAAGTCGCCGAGATGGGTTTGTTCGGTTACGCGATCCCACAGGAATGGGGCGGGCTCGGCCTCGATCTGACGCAGGACGTCGAACTCGCCATGGAATTCGGCTACACCTCGCTCGCGTTGCGGTCGATGTTCGGCACCAACAACGGAATCGCGGGCCAGGTTCTGGTCAATTACGGCACCGACGAGCAGAAGCAACGATGGTTGGAGTCGATCGCCTCGGGCGATGTGGTCGCGTCGTTCGCGCTGACCGAACCGGGCGCGGGCTCGAACCCGGCGGGACTGCGCACCAGGGCGGTGCGCGACGGTTCCGACTGGGTGATCGACGGTCAGAAGCGGTTCATCACCAACGCCCCGTGGGCCGACCTGTTCGTCGTGTTCGCGCGTACGCGGCCTGCCGATGATTCCGGCCCCGGCATCGCGGTATTCCTGGTGCCCGCCGAGAGCGCGGGCCTCGAGGTCGGCCCGAAGGACAAGAAGATGGGGCAGGAGGGAGCCTGGACCGCGGATGTCACCTTCAACGGGGTCCGGGTGCCCGCGGCCGCACTTGTCGGAGGAAGCGAAGATGTCGGCTACCGCGCGGCGATGAGCTCACTCGCGCGCGGACGGGTGCACATCGCCGCGCTCGCGGTCGGATCGGCGCAACGCGCGCTCGACGAATCCGTCGCCTACGCGGCGTCGGCCGAACAGGGTGGGACGCCGATCGGCGATTTCCAGTTGGTGCAGGCGATGATCGCCGACCAGCAGACCGGCGTCATGGCTGGGCGCGCTCTCGTTCGTGATGCCGCCGCCCGATATGTCAGCGGCAATGACCGTCGGATCGCCCCGTCCGTGGCGAAGCTCTTCTGCACCGAAATGGTCGGCAACGTCGCCGATCTCGCGGTCCAGATCCACGGCGGTACCGGCTATATGCGTGACGTGCCGGTCGAGCGAATCTACCGCGAGGTACGCCTGCTGCGGCTGTACGAGGGCACGAGCGAGATTCAACGGCTGATCATCGGCGGTGGACTGGTGCGTGCCGAACAGAAATCCAAGTGACAGTTATTCCTCTGAATGGAGTTCGACATGACCCGACCACTGCTGGCCGACCGCACCGTGGTGATCACCGGTGCGGCGCAGGGAATCGGCTATGCGATAGCCGAACTGTTCGTGAGCGAGGGCGCGCGCGTCGTCCTCGGTGATCTGGACGGCGACCTCGCCGCCGTCGCCGCCGAGAAGCTCGGCGGCGCTGCAACAGCACTCGGCGTGGCCTGTAACGTCACCGAGTCCGCGGACGTCGACGCGCTTCTGTCGGCGGCCGTCGATACGTTCGGGTCTCTCGATGTCGTGATCAACAACGCGGGCATCACGCGAGACGCGACGATGCGCACGATGACCGAGGAGCACTTCGACCAGGTGATCTCCGTGCATTTGAAGGGAACCTGGAACGGAACCCGCAAGGCCGCGGCGATCATGCGCGAGGCCAAGTCCGGCTCGATCGTGAACGTGTCGTCGATCTCGGGCAAGGTGGGGATGGCCGGACAGACCAACTACTCCGCCGCGAAGGCGGGCATCGTCGGGATGACCAAGGCAGCGGCCAAGGAGATGGCCCACCACGGCGTTCGGGTCAACGCGATTCAACCCGGGCTGATCCGGACTGCGATGACCGAGGCGATGCCGGAGCGGATCTGGGAAGAGAAGTTGGCCGGTATTCCGATGCAGCGCGCGGGCGAACCCGCTGAAATCGCTTCTGTGGCACTGTTCCTGGCCTCCGATCTGTCGTCGTACATGACCGGGACCGTGCTCGAGGTCACCGGTGGCCGCTTCATGTGAGTCCTCGGCGTCCGCCTTCATCGACGCCGATCCGCGCCTCGCATCGCGAATGTGATCGACGCCGGGAAGACACATGTCGCGGGTTGTGGCGATATGCGGCGCAGTCGCTACGCTGCGGTTCGGCGGTCTCTGGATGAGCCCACGCCGGAGAGGAGAAGTTTCGATGGATGCCGTGCCGCGTTCCGCGAAGGGCCGTCGTACTCGTGCTCGCTTGCTGGAGGCGGGTAAAGGCGTGTTCGAGCGAGACGGGTTCCTGCAAGCCCGGATCACCGATATCGCGAATGAGGCCGAGGTATCGCACGGTGCGTTCTACCACTACTTCGACTCCAAGGAATCGCTGTTCCGTCAGATCGCCGAGGAGGTCGAGGTTCGCCTCGTGTCCATGGACGACATCACCCACGAGAGCGATCACAAGGGCGGTGCCGTCGAGCGGATCCGCGCGGCGAACCGCTCGTATCTGTTGGCCTACCGTCGAGAGGCCAAGATCATGCGGGTGATCGAAGAGGTCAGCCGCTACGACCGAGACGTGCGAGCGGTGCGGACCAAACGCGACGACTACCTGGGGCTCCGCCTCGAATCGGCGATCGCTCGCCTGCAAGCGGACGGATCCGCGGATCCGCGGATCGACAAACGTTACGCGGCGATGGCCCTGGGTGGGATGGTCGCCCGGTTCGCCGAAACGATGTTCGTTGGCGGTGCTTCATACGACCTCGACGAGGCCGTCGAGCAATTGACATTGCTCTGGGCCAATTCCCTCGGTATCGACTCGGGCGATCCACGGTCCGATCGTCCGCACGCCGAGTAAAGTTTTGTAATTGACGTCGACCAATATTTTCTGGCAGTCTGACAACGGTACGAGGAGGTGCCCATGCCCGCAGGTGATGTCCTGCTCATCGAACAAGACGACGATGGTGTCGCGCTTGTCACCCTGAACCGGCCCGACGCGTTGAACGCGGCGAACGAAGAGTTGCACGTCGCGGTTTCCGCGGTGTGGGGTGAACTCGCCGCCCGGCCCGGTCTGCGCGCGGTCGTCCTCACCGGGGCGGGCAAGGCGTTCTCCGCCGGTGGGGATCTGCCCCTGCTCGACCGGATGACCCGGGATCTCGAACTGCGCGCGCGGATCATGTCCGAAGCCGCGACTCTGGTGCGCGATCTGACGAGCTTTCCGGTACCGGTCGTTTCGGCCGTCAACGGACCCGCTGTCGGACTCGGTTGCAGCCTCGCCTCGCTGTCCGATCTGGTCGTCATGGAGCAGGACGCCTACTTCGCGGACCCGCACGTGATGCTCGGACTCGTGGCCGGTGACGGCGGTGCGCTGACGTGGCCGCTGAACATGGGCCTGCAACGTGCCAAGGAATGGCTGCTGCTCGGCGGTCGGATGTCGGCGGAACAGGCGTTGTCGTACGGTCTGGCGAACCGTGTCGTCGGCCCCGGCGAAGCTGTCGCCGAGGCGCGCAAACTGGCGAGGAAACTGATCGCGCTGCCCCCGCAGGCCGTGCGGGAGACCCGCAGGGTGCTCAATCAGCCGCTGATCGCGCGGATCGAGACGGCCCTGGACGACATTCTCGCCGCCGAGACCCGATCCTTCGACGAGCCCGCGTTCCGGGCCAATCTCGCAGGCATGATGAGCCGTGGCCGTGGCTGAGGCCGCGCTCACGGCCGAGGACCGTCGAGCTATCGATGACCTGCTGTCGGCGTACGCTCTGCGGCTCGACGTCGACGATATCGATGGCGCCTCGGCGCTGTTCGCCGAGGACGGCGAATTCGAGACCTACGGCCATGTGTTCGCCGGTCGCGCTCGAATTCTGCGGATGTTCGCCTCAGCGCCCAAGGGATTGCACCTGGCCGGGAGATCGACGGTGACGCCGAGTGCCGACGGCGCCGACGCGCGGATGCAGTTGGTCTTCTTCCCCGCCGACTCGGCTCCCCGTCGGCTCGCGGTCTACGACGTTCGCGTCGCCCGATCCGGCGACGGGGACTGGGTGATACGACGGATGGAATGCCGATTCATGAATGGCGAGGGGATCCTGGCCACCGAGCCATGACCCGACGAAAGAAGTGAACACATGCGTGATGCGGTGATCTGTGAGCCACTGCGGACCCCGGTGGGCCGCTACGGTGGCATGTTCAAGGACGTGCCCGCCGCGGACCTCGCCAGCTCGGTGCTGCGCGAACTGGTGCGCCGCACCGGGATCGACGGGGCCGATGTCGACGATGTCCTGTTCGGCCAGTGCTATCCGAACGGTGAGGCGCCCGGTATCGGGCGGGTCGCCGCACTCGACGCGGGGTTGCCGGTGACGGTTCCCGGTCTGCAACTCGATCGCCGATGTGGTTCGGGCCTCCAAGCGGTTATCGACGCCGCTATGAGAATCCAGACCGGCATCTGTGATCTGGTCGTCGCGGGCGGCGCGGAGAGTATGAGCCAGGCCGAGCACTACGCGCTGGGGCTGCGCTTCGGCCTACGCGGGAATTCGACCCAGCTCGCCGATCGGATCGGTCGCGGCAGAGTCACCGCGGGCGGCAAATATTATCCTGTGCCCGGTGGAATGCTCGAGACCGCGGAGAACCTGCGCAGGGAGTACTCGGTGAGTCGGCAAGCGCAGGACGAGCTCGCGGTGATCTCGCACCGCCGTGCGATCGCCGCTCAGGAGTCCGGTCGATTCGCCGGTGAGATCGTGCCGATCACGGTGTCGACCCGTAAAGGCGAGGTCGTGCTGGATCGGGACGAGCATCCGCGCCCCGATGTCTCGGTCGAATCCTTGGCCGCGCTGAAACCGGTGCTGCTGAAGGCGGACGCGGAATCCACGGTCACCGCGGGCAATTCGAGTGGTCAGAACGACGGCGCCGCCGCGTGTATCGTCACCACGCGTGACAAGGCGGAGCAACTCGGACTTCGGCCGCTCGCTCGCCTGGTGACCTGGGCTGTCGCCGGTGTCGAGCCGTCGCGCATGGGCATCGGCCCGGTGCCCGCCACCGCGGCGGCCCTGGCGCGTGCGGATCTGCGGCTCGAGGACATCGACCTGATCGAACTCAACGAGGCCTTCGCGGCTCAGGTCCTCGCGTGCACCGCGGCATGGAAGCTCACCGACAGCGATTTCGACCGGGTCAACGTCAACGGCTCGGGAATCTCGCTGGGTCATCCGGTCGGCGCGACCGGCGTCCGCATCCTGGCCACAGTTCTTCGCGAGCTGGAACGGCGCCAGCAGCGCTACGCGCTGGAGACGATGTGCATCGGCGGCGGTCAGGGGCTGACGGCGATCTTCGAGCGGATCGCCTGACGATCAGCGTTCTGCCGCACGACAGCGGCCGCGCCAGCGTTCGTGCGACACCCATCGTGGGTGTCGCACGGACCACAAATTTATGCATATTTGCCAATATATCGAAATAAATCGGGAGCGGGCTGTACATTCAACTGCGATCCACAGTCACTGAGGGTCCTCGCGCCGGGTGAACGGCGGCAAGCGATTCACTTCGTTGCCGTCCGGAACCGCGGAAGGGCGAGTAGGCGGCGGTGGAGTGGAGGAGGATGGGTATGGTTCGCGACGTGACCATGGTCGCCGACGCCTTCAAGGCGTTGGGAGATCCGATCCGATGGGACATCGTCCAGCAGATGGTCGGTGGGATCGAGGTCGCGGCCAGCACGCTCGAAGATCTTCTCCCGGTTGCCAAGCCGACAATTTCCTACCACGTCAAGATACTGACGCAGGCGGGTCTCATCGATGTACACAAGCAGGGGCGCAACCACTCCTATTCGCTTCGTGGCGACGTATTGGCAGAAATCCTGGCCGGTCTCGCGGCTTTGGTGCCGGAGCTGCGATTGGTGGACGCTTCCTCCGAGACCGCCGTTGCCGATTCGGCCGACCGTGAGGGCATCGCCTCCGTGACCGAGCTCCTGACGTGGTAGAAGTGTCCCATCTCCGAATGCATCGCTGAACGTCGCTGCTACTCACGACCAGGAAGGGATGGGGATGTCGGCGAAGTCGCGCGACCCGGTGGTCCTCACGCGACCGGCACCCGGTGTGTGCCTACTGACGCTGAATCGCCCCGGGGTCAGGAACGTGATGACCACAGAACTCACCGAAGCCTGGGACGCCGCACTCGATGATGTCGCAGCGGACGGCGAGGTCCGCGTACTCGTCGTGACCGGCGAGGGAAGTTCGTTCTGTTCGGGCGCGGATCTGTCGTGGCTCGACCAAGGGTCGCCGGAGGACCTCACGATCGACCGCCTGCGCGGGCGGATGCTGCCGTTCTACCGGAGTTGGCTACGACCTCGTGACCTCTCGATCCCCACTCTCGCCGCGGTCAACGGCCCGGCGATCGGGGCAGGCGTATGTCTGGCCCTGGCCTGTGATGTCCGCTTCGCCGGGCCCGCCGCACGATTCAGTACACCGTTCGCTCATCGTGGCACGCACAGCGGCATGGGGGCGACCTGGCTGCTTCCCGAGGCGATCGGTGTGAGCCGCGCACGCGACCTGCTCTACACCGGTAGAGAGGTGGGACCGGATATCGCTCTCGAGTGGGGCTTGGTCACCGAGCTGGCCGAGGACGTACTGGCCCGCACGCTGACGGTCGCCGCCGAGATCGCCCAGGCCGGGCCGATCGCGCTGCGCCTGACCAAGGCGGGTCTCGCGCAATCGTTCACAGGTCTGGAGCAAGCTCTGCAGTGGGAAGCCCTGGCGCAGCCGGTCACTATGACAACGGCGGATATCCACGAGGGGATATTGGCGTTCCGTGAGAACAGATTGCCGCGTTTTCGCGGTCACTGAGCGCGAGTATCGGCGGACCAGCGCAGCGCCACCGCTCCCCGCGGAAGGGGGGGAGCGGTGGCACGATGGCAGTCCCTCCACGGGTCCCCTATGCGGCCGTCGCCGTACCCAGGTACCGGTGCAGGAGTTCATCCCCGGCCTGATCGGCAGGGCCGGACCAGGCCAGGCCGCCTCGCTGCAGGATGAGGCATTGATCGGCGAAGGCGATGGCCCGCCCCGCGAACTGTTCGATCATGATCACCGCCACTCCGGATTCGCGGGCGGCGGCGAGTCCGTCGAAGACGGTATCGACGAGTTTCGGTGCGAGTCCCAGCGACATCTCGTCAGCGATCACGACTTTCGGATTCACCATCAGCGCTCGGGCCAGTGACAGCATCTGCTGTTCGCCGCCCGACAGCGTGCCCGCGACCTGCTTGCGACGTTTTTCCAGGACGGGGAAGAAGGTGTACGCGCGCTCGATGGCCGCGGCCCGATCCGACTTGTCGATGGCCAGAGCCAGCCGCAGATTCTCCTGCACCGTCAGCCGTGGGAAAACCCCTCGTCCTTCCGGCAGGTGAATCATCCCGGCCCGCCGGATCTTGGTCGCCGATGATTCGGTGATGTCGGCGCCGTCGAATTCGACCGTGCCGTCCGCGATCGGGATGAGTCCGGACAGGGAGCGCGCGAGCGTGCTCTTGCCCGCTCCGTTCGGGCCGAGCACGGCGACCGCGCTGTTGGCAGGCACGTCGAACGAGAGGCCGAACAGGGCGTGCGCCGATCCGTACCGGACGGTGAGGTCGCGTACCCGCAACAGCGGTGAAGTCGTACTCAATGGACTGCTCCCTGCTCCTGTGCGATTCCCGCCGTGTGCGATGTCGCGGACTCTTCGATCTCCTCGCCCAGATAGGCCGCTCGGACCGCGGGGTTCGAACGGATCTCGGCCGGTGTTCCCTCGGCGATCTTCACTCCGAAATCCAGGACGTGCACCGAATCGCAGATCCGCAGGACGAGTTCGACATCGTGCTCGACGAACAGCAGCGAGACGCCGTGGTCGGCGACGACCTGTTGCAGCACCTCGGCGAGTTCGGCGGTCTCGCGGATATCGAGACCGGAGGAGGGCTCGTCGAGCAACAGCACCGACGGTTCGACCGCGAGTGCTCGGGCGACCTCGACCAATCGGCAGGATCCCAGAGGCAGATCACCCACGGACCGATGCTGGATAGGACCGAGGCCAAGCGTGTCGACCAGGGCATCGACTCGGTCGTTCTCGGCCGTGTCCGGCCGGCCGAAGCCGCGCCCGGTCAACAGATCGCTCCAGACCCTGCGTTTCGCGTGCTTCACCCGGTCCGCCAGCACTATGTGCTCGCGAACTGTCAGTGACAGAAAGAGTTCCGGGTGCTGGAAGGTCCGCGCCATACCGCGGGCCGCGCGTGCCTGCGCCGACTTTCGCGTCACCTCGACACCGTCCATCAGCACGGTGCCCGCAGTCGGGGGCAACAACCCCGAGAGCACTCCGAACAGAGTGCTCTTGCCCGCCCCGTTCGGGCCGACCAGCCCGACGATCGATTGCGACGGGACCTTCAGACACACATCGTCCAAGGCGACGAGCCCGCCGAAACGCATTGTGATGCCTCGGGCTTCGATACGAGGCGTTGCACCCTGGAAAGCGGGTATCGATACATTCGAATCGGCGCTCATGCCCCTCCTCCGACCTTGATCTCCTCGGACCGGGACTGCTGTGAAACCTCGTTGGCACGTGGCGGATCTGTCTCGGGTGCCGACGATGCGTCGGCGGTGCCGTTGCCTGCTCGTAGTCTCGATATCAGGCCGCCGAGGTCGTGGCCGATCTGGGCGATCGCCCCTTCCGGATTCTTCGCGACGGCGATCGCGCCGAGACCGAAGAGGATGACGGGAACGCGTGCGAAATCCGACGGCAGGTAGGTCGCGAAGATACCGGGCATGAGATAGAACATCAGGCCCGCGACCAGAGCGGCGACGATCGAACGAGAGCCGATGCTCACCAGCACGGCCAGCCACACCAGCCCGAGGAACGGATTGAAGCTGTCGGGCAGTGTCGACTGGAAATTCATCGCGAGGAAGCCACCACCGACCGCGGCCACGAAGGTGGCGAGCGCGGTCAGGACGACCTTGGTCTGTACCACGCTGAGACCGATGGTCCTGGCCCCGTTCTCGCTCCATCGCACGGCGCCGATCGCCAGTCCAGTGGTCGATCGGCGGAGATTGACGATGAGCAGTCCGATGACCAGGAACGTGCCGAGCGCGAGGTAGGCGAAGGTGTCGGGATCGGTCGCGAATTCCGGACGTTCGATATCCACACCGATGCCGTAGGCGTAGATGTCGTCCTGGGTGAAGACCAGTGTCGTGACGAGTAGGCCGAAGCTCAGCGTCACCAGTGCGACGTACAGTTCGCCGAGCCGGATCGTGAGGACGCCGATCAGGATTCCGAGCGGGGTCACGATGAGGGCGGCGGCGACAACGGCGAGCAGGGGCGACCAACCGCGGTTTGTCGCCAACTCGGCGGTGAGTACCGCCCCCAGACCCGCGAAGCTGATCTGGGACAGCCACACCATCCCACCCTCACCAACGACGAGGGTGTACGACAACAGCGCGATGCCGCAGCAGATGCCCGCGGTCACCAAGCCGGTCCAGTAGTCGTTCATGAGCAACGGGAGAGCCGCCACCACAACGATTGTGGTGCCGGCCGCGACGACCCCGGGGCGGAGCCGACGAAGACGGTTTCCGCTGGTCGACACAGATGTGGGGGCGTTGCTCTGAGTGCCGATGGAGCGATCGAGTCCGCCGCCCGCGAGGACGTCGCCCGCCTGGCCACGGAACGCGTGGTAGAGCAAGAACAACAGCATCAACGCGAAGGGGACGCTGGGAATGGCCTTCGCGGCGAAGGAGCTCTCGGGATCGATGAACTTCTGCACGACTCCCGTCGCCACGCCCATGGCGACGGCGACGAGCACGGCGACCGGCAGACTGCGCAAGCGCGCTGCCACGACCGCGGCGAAGGCGGTCGCCATGACACCGGTCATGGATTCCGCCGACAGTCCAGCGGTCGGCGCAACGAGGATTCCCGCCAGTCCGGCCAGCACACCGCTCGCGGCCCAGACACCGACGGACACGCGCCCGGGGCTGATTCCGCTCAGCGACGTCATGGCCTCCGAATCGACGAGCGCGCGGACCTTCAGGCCGACATCGGTGAATCGGAGCACTCCCACCCCCACGACGAGGACGAGAACTAGCCCGAGGTAGGCGACGAGTTGATCGGCGTTGACCACGGCGCCGAAGACGTGGAAGACGTGCAGCGGCCGTGGTGCGAGACCCGGAGCGGTGACGTTCACGAGTTGGCCGAAGATCAGATTGATCAGCGGGGGGAGGGCCACCGAGAGGCCGATCGTCGCGACCAACTTGATCAGCGTCGACCGAAGTCGCAAGTGGCGGAACAGAAGTCCGTAGAGTACGACGCCGAGAGCCGGCGCGAACACTCCGAGCGAGACAAGCGCCGCCGGGAGTAGCGGCCAGCCTTGCTCGGTATCGAGGAAGTAGAAACAGCGCGCTACCGCGAAGGCCATCGCCGCGAAGGCCAGGTTGAAGATTCCTGAGGCGACAAAAGTGATGACCAGGGAACCGGCGGCTATCGCGTAGATGGAGCCGAGCGCGAGACCGGCCAGGACGTACGAGAGCACCAAACCTCCAAAGCTCCGAGGAATTGTCTTGCACAGAACGGTTCCACCGCGTGCCACAGCTGCCGCCAAGTCGGCGGCAGATACTGTGATGAACCTCGAAGTAATTTCTTGAACGTCGAACAGACATAGTTAATGTGACCTAAACCACTGGGGTTGTCAAGTCTCGGCGGCATGTGCGCGCAATCTGCTGCTGTCGACCGGCGAATCTCGAGGAAATATTTCGATACTAGTGACACTTTCGAAGTTTTAAGGCAGTGTGACATGCGGCATACGGCCCCCAGTGGTTCAAGCCACATTGGAGAACGAAGGTTGGTGAGGGGATTGCGAAAGAACGCGGTTCGGATGGCGGGCACGTTGTGCGCCGTCATGCTCGCTGTCGCAGCATGCGGCGGCGGCGATTCCGCGACGGGTGGCTCCGGCGGAGGAGGCGGTCCGATCAAGGTCGGATTGCTGACGACCCTGAGCGGTCCGGCCAGTGCCGGTTTCGTCGGTGCTGAACCGGGCGTCAACGCCCGATTGCAGGCGTACAAGGCCGAGGGCGGCAAATGCTCCGATCGGCAGTTCGAGCTCGTCACCGCCGACGACCAGTCGAGTCCGCAAGGGGCGTTGGCCGGTGCTCAGAAGCTGGTGCAGCAGGACAAGGTATACGGCCTGCTCGAGGTAAGTTCATACTTCTTCGGCGCGGCGAAGTACCTGACGACGTCGGCGAAGGGCACTCCGACGATCGGCGGCGCGTTCGATTCCGCGCCTCAGTGGCTGGATAGCGACAACAACCTCTTCGCCGCGTTGGCGAAGGTGCCCGATTTCAGCAAGACCTACACCACGACCGGTGAATACTGGAAGCGCCTCGGCGTCACCAAGGTCGCCTCGGTCGCCTATGACAACAAGGCGTCGCAGGACGGTATGAACCAGGTTCTGCGGTCCAGCGACGCCGCCGGCCTGCCTCGGGCGTACGTGAACGACACGCTGGCGTTCGGTTCGGCCGACATCGGGGCGATCGTACTCGGTATCAAGAACTCCGGAGCCGACGCACTCTATCTGCCGATCACTCCGGACGTTTCGCTGGCGATCGTCGGCGGCCTCAGGCAAGCTGGTGTCAATCTGAAGAGCATCATCTCGGCGACCGGATACGGTGCGGATCTGCTGGCGTCACCGCCCGCGGTACAGGCAGCGCAGGGTATGACCTTCGTCAGTCAGACACTGCCCGTCGAATCGAATACGCCCGCGACGCAGAAGCTCTCGAATGCGCTGAAGCAGTTCGCCGGGTCACCGTCGGGGGTGCCCACCTTCTCCGAGACCTACGGGTGGTTGTCTGCCGACCTGTTCATCCATGGGCTCGAGGCGGCCGGGTGCGACGCGTCGCAGGCGAGTTTCCTCTCGACTCTGCGCGATGACCGCAATTGGGACGGGGGCGGTCTGCTCGCAGGCAAGGCCGACTTCGTGCAGCTGTCGTCGGACCAGGATTGCGTGTTCCTGGTCGATTTGAAGGGCGACGCATTCGTTCCCGTGCCCAATTGGGCGCCGGGATGCGGCACTCGGATCGGCTAGCGGCGTAATCGTGCTGTGACACCACGTCGTCGTAGGTGGTGGGTCGACCCCACCACCTACGACGACGGCGGTACGCCCTACTTCCGAGTTCGGCTCACACGGTCCGCGCGGCGGTGTTGCTCGATACCGGTGTTGAATCGCTGAAGGTATGTGGCGAAGCGGGCCAGATCGTCGTCTTCCCAGCCCGGCAGGGCATCGCGCAGGGCCGATATCCGTTGTTGACGTTCATGATCGAGGAGGTGCGTGCCGTGCGAGGTGATGCGAAATTTGCGGGCGATCCCGGCGTCGGGTTCCCTGATGCGTTCGACCAGGCCACGGCGCAGCAATGCCGAGGTCTGACGATGAATCGTCGAATTGTTCAGTGCGAACGCCTCGCTCAATTCAGCGATGGACATCGGTCCCCGCATCCGAATCCAGTTCAGTACGAGGTAGCCGCTTCGATCGAGATCGATGCCGTCGCCGAAGCGTTCGATAGCGAGACGATGGCGCGTCAACACCATCGCCTCGAACTCCAGGTGCCGAGTCGATTCGGAACGCACTATCGAACGCCGGTTCTGCCGTGACACGTTGGCGGGCAGTAGCGGATACGCCGAGTGGTAGTTATGCCGTGGCAGTCATACATCACCGGTCGAATGCCCGCGACAGCTCGAGGCCGGGGTCGAGGCCGGGAGTGATAGTCGGTTCATCGTCCACCGGCGTGAAATGACCGGCGCGGTCGATGTACTCGTCGAGGCGCGAGATCAAGCCGTCATCGACGCGGACGACGATGCACACCGGCCACGCCAGGCGAGTGCCCGCGAGGGTTCGCATCGTCATCAGGTGCTGCTGAACATAGCCGGTCGGTGTCGGAGCGCGTCGCACGTCGGTGACCGAACGCTCCGAAGTCCCGGCGATGAGTTTCTCCCAGCCGGCGCGGACGGTGCCGAGGTCGTGCGCGACGCGGTCGAAAGCGTGCCACACTTTCGCGTCGGTGCTCAGGCAGGCGATCGCCGCGTCGACGTCGCCGTTGCCCAGGGCGGTGAAGAGTCGGTCGATCACCGCGCCGTCGGCAGTTTCCTCGAGCATCTTTGCCTCCGCATGATATTTGAATACAGTTTTCTCGCGGACCGTGGCCGGTGGGTCATCGGCTGCTGGGCGCTTCCAGCCGCGGTGCCAGCAGGCTGGCTTTGTCCGCAGCACGGGCCGCGACTTCGCGGCGCTGGATCTTGCCGGATTCGGTGCGGGGGAAGGGTACGTGCCAGAGGACGATCTGCTCGGGTAGTTTCCACTTCGCGAGTCCGGCATCCAGCAATCGGCCGATGATCTCGGAGAATTCGAGTCCGGATGGTGAGACGCAGCGTAGGGCGAGGACGAGCCGCTCACCGGTTTCGGGATCCGGGACGCCGTAGGCGACGGATTCTCCGAGATCGTTGAGGACGCTCGCGGCTTCGTCGATCTCCGCCAGTGAGATCTTCATGCCTTTACGGGCCACGATTTCCTTGAGGCGGCCTTTGATGGTGAGTCGTCCCTCGATGATGTCGGCTTGATCGCCGGTGCGCACCCATTCGTCGTCGAAGGCGTCGGTGTTGTGTGCGGGGTCGAGGTAGCCGAGGAATCGGTGCGGCCCGGATACCAGGAGTTCGTAGTCTTTGTCGTCGCGCACGGCGATGTCGACTCCGGGGAGCGGAAAGCCTTCGTCGGAGCCTGACGCGGGGGCATCTCGTCGGACGGGGCTACAGGTCGAGAACGGCACCTCCGAGGAGCCGTAGACGCGAATCGGGGCGATGCCGCGCGCCACGGCGGCGTCGGTGAGGCGACGCGGAATCGCGGTGCCGCCCAGCGCGATCGAGCGCAGCGGCAGCGTATCGAGCTGACGGTTGTCGCATTCCTTGAACAGCTGCTCGATGATGACCGGCGCTCCGCCGATGATGGTCGCGTCGTGGTCGAGAATGTGCGTCAATGACGCGGCCGGTTCGAACACGTTTTCCAGGACGAGTGTCGCGTGCGCGTGCAGTGCCATCTCCAACTGGATCACACCGGTGATTCCCGCGAGCGGGCTGGACAGGAATGGAATATCGGAGGAGGTGAAATCGAGCGCCTTCGCCATGTTGGCCGCGCCGCTGCGCAGGGTATTGCGGCTGTGTACAACACCCTTCGGGGTTCCGGTCGTGCCGGAGGTGAACAGCACCACGGCCGCCGCGTCGAAATCGAGCAGTGCCGCGTCGTCGGGTTCGCTGGTGGCCGTCGTGAGGGCGGTGGCCGAGAGATCATCGAAGGTGAGGACGGTTCCGTGATCGCGCAGTGCCAGTCGCTCGGCGTCGGCGGCGCCTGCCAGGGTGAGTGGTGGTCGCGCCGCGGTATTGGCATGGCGGACGTCGGAGACGCCGCAGCGCCGGTCGAGCAGGACCGCGACGTGTCCGCTGTAGAGCACCCCGAGATAGGCCGCTACCGCGGCGTTGGTGAGGGGGGCGATGATCAGGACGGGATCGCCCGGTCGCAGCCCGGTGATGCTCAGGCGCGCGCTGATCGATGTGACAATTTCGGCCAGTTGCCGATAGGACCAGGCGCTGCTGTTGTCGATCAGCGCGGTCCGGTCCCCGCCCGCGCGGAGCTCCTGGTAAGGGGCACGGAGGGGCTGGGGCTGGAGCCAGTATCCCTCCCGGCGGTAGCGTTCGGCCGACGCCGCCGACCGCGGCCGAGTCGGCTCCAGCGATGTGCCGGACTGCCTTGCCGTGCTCCGCGAGGACGGCGCTGGGTCGTGCCCGTCGGCGCTGTTCGCGATTGTGCCGAATGTCATTGCCCGATAGTCCTTTACCGAAGTCGATTGTCAGTGGAGGTACGGATTCGGCGGCAGTTGCCGGTATCGGCCGCGACGAATCGAGCGATCGCCGTTCGCGGGTCTGATCCGGCCGACCCGGCTCGGGTCGACACCTGCACTCTGTAACTCCCGCCACGGTTAGTCCAACAACCAGTGCGACAACCAATGGTTATGACCGGAGTCGGGGTGAACTGAACTCTGTGGCCGTCGCGTCGAGTACGCGTTGTCGAGTCACCAACCTCTGTGCTCGACGCATCGCCCGAAGCGCCGTTGCCGCGAGCACCATCGGTGCGGTGAGGGGCCCGATGTCCCGGCTGTCGGCAGAACGTGAATACTGACCCCCGCGTGGCATCTGAAAACTGACCCCCTTGGTCGGTCACCCTGGCTCTCACCGAGTCAGGGAGGACGAAGGGATGCTAGCCGTGGAAGATTGGGCTGAGAT